>JBAVAV010000635.1:0-9003 GCA_049585895.1 Candidatus Sulfotelmatobacter sp.
AAGCATCGTGGCGAAAACAGATTTGCGCACTCTCACCTCCGAATACGGTCAGAGAGCCAATCGTCGGGTATGCCGTGTTCCGTGCGCGGCGTATAGCGGACATATCGCCCCGCGCAATCGGCAACTAGAAGGTTATACTTTGCAGCGGCATTGTTCAGCCGACGCAAAATGGCGGGATCTCGAAGCTCCCCGATCTCACAGGGGCCTTCAATCATGCAAGTCGTGATTAGTTGACCGCAGCAGTTAAACGAATCGCAAGAATAGGAGGCAAAGGGATTCCGGTTTGCAGGCGTTCTGGCATAGAACGTATCTTTGCAACTGCCGTACGCGCATTGATACTTCGTTTCATTCAAATCTTCTGTGCAGCTCTGCGCGCAACACAAGGCAGTGGCACACAGGCATACAAATAGCGCAGCACCTAAGAACTTTCCTAAAGTCTTGCTCATGTGAGCCTCCTGATGAAATGAACCTGGGGCGACCGCATACTATCCTTCGGCCTTAACGGCAGTGCAATGTGTCTCGGCGTATTGCGAATTCAGAACATCCTGAGAATTCGCACTATATTTGTCGCCGCTGGTTCCCCCGGGGGGAGAGATAGCCATGCTCGCGACAGTTTACAGGTTGTTTCAGGCGGTGCTGTTGCGGCGCGGAAAGCCCGATCTAGACCCCGCGACGCAAGACTCCCTAAAAGCTGTACTTCATCCAAATCACGATGGAACGACCTCCATCCAAGGTAAGGCTCTTCGGGCCAAGCACACCGAAACCAGGGTTGAGCAGATTCCCGTACCCCTGGATATTGTTTTGGCCTGCGTTGAAGTGATTGAACGCATTCAGGAAGTCTGCTCTGAACTGTATCTGACTCTCACGAAATGGAATCTTGAAATTCTTCAGCACCGAAAGGTTGTATTGTTCGAGTCCGGGCAGAACGATTGAGTTTCGGCCGACATTGCCATTCTGGCCCGCATTCGCAACATAGCGGACCTGGTTGGCGGAAACGGGTAGGAGTTGACCACCGTTGATGCCGAAGAATAACTGCTCCAGGTCGAACAAACCGGGGCCAAGATCTGCAGGATCGTTAATTGCAATACCCGTCACGCAGGTTGGGTTAGCCAAGCACGTCGCGCTGACGTTTATCGGCGCGCTGGCAGTTAACAAAGATGGCCGATCATTCCCCTGGCCATCCCCGTTCACGTCGAGGCCTCCAAAATAAAGCGTCTCCGGGGCGCCTGACTGCAAGACGATGGTACCGCTGGTCTGCCACCCTCCAAGTACCTGGTTCAGGAACCGCATCGAGGGAGTCGGTAGGGCGTACACCCAGGTGAAGGCTGCCACGTTGGTATGGTTAAACACCGAGGGGCCACGATCGCTACGCGGGTCGAATACATTTTGCCAAAAACTACTTCCGCCAGAAGTGGTGAAAACCTCCGAAGCGTTATCAATCGCGCGCGACCAGGTATACGCTGCGCGCATGCTCAATCTGCCGACGTTACGGGTTAACTCAGCCTGTAATCCGTGGTAGATGGAATCTCCGCGGTTCGCGCGTACAATTATCGATCCGAAGTTCGGGTTCACACGAGCCCCGCCCGCAAACAGCGTGCCGGGATAAACACGCGGATTGAACTGCTCATTGTCAAACAAACCGGTACCCCGCGTGCCCACATATGCGACCTGAGCAATGAACTTCCCTGGCAACTCACGCTGCACATTGAAATTCCACTGGTACGTCCGTGGGTTACGAAGATTGTCAACGACCGGCTCCTGCGTGCTTGTGGGGTCTGCAATCGGGGCAATCGCCGCTATCGCCTCCAGTGCCTGAGGAACACCTCTGGGGTTGCAGTTCGGAGGAACGCAACCCTGAGGGAACTGAGCACCAAATAGGTTTCCTCCTAAAGTGTTGGGAACCGACGCAGCCGTATTGTCGCTAATGTTCGTGAAGAAGGAGTCGTAAAAGACACCAGCTCCTGCGCGAAGGACTGTTTTGTTCTCGCCGAACAGACCCGGCCAGAACCTCGGGGAATAGGAGAAGCCCAGTCTGGGCCCCCAAGCGTTGCGATAAGGCTTAACCGCAACTCGCGTCTCGAACGGCGTGGTGAGTGCAGTAGCGCGGTTCATGCCCGGGAAGGGCAACACGTTTTCCGAATCTGGCGGCTGGTATTCATAGCGCACGCCGTAGTCGAGGGTGAAATTGGGCCGCACCTTCCACGAATCCTGGAAGTAGAACGCCTGCTGACTGGTGGGAACGCTGATTCTCGGGTTGCCGAATGATTTTGAAACGGCTGCGGTCCCCGTGCCCGAGAAGTCATCGATGTAATGGGCGAGATCCGTGCAGTTCTGAAATTGCTGCCCGTTGACCGTGCAGCCAAATGTCGCTCCGTCACCGACACTCGGTGCAAACACCGCCAGACCGTCGCCATTAAACGGGATCTGATCCTGCACCAAAATCACGGCCAGATCGACGCCCAGTTTAATGCTATGAGTTCGTTTGACGAATGCAACCGCATCCTGGAATTGGTAGGTCTGGTGCTGACGACCTTGAGGGAATGTGCCCTGCTCGAAACCGCCTAAAGCCACCACCCCGCCCCCAAACGAACTGGTAAAACTTATACCTGGAAAATGAGCCTGGGGATTTGCCAAAGTCGCTGCGGTGGGGCCGAAGGTGAAGGCAATGGTCTGGGCGGAGAAACGGAACTCGTTCAGGACTGAAGGGCTGAACGTATGCGCCCACATAACTCCCAGGTTGCGGGCGGGCCCGCCTTGTAGCGTATCTTCGGTCGGCAGCGCGCTGGCATTCGCAAACAAGTCAGGAGTCAAAGAGGAGTAGGTATTTGTGAAACGTACGAACAAATTATCGGATGACGTGGGCGTGTAGTCGGCACGCGCAGTCCATTCGTAGCTTAGACCCCGTGTCGAATCGGTGCGCGTAAGGTTACCGAACTCCACACTGCAGCCGGTGCATCCCGGTTCATCGGCGATAGGCACCGAAGCGCTCGCAGTGGGTGCGACCAATCCACCCAAAGAATTGAGCAGGATTTGGACATTGTTATTGGGAAGAAGCGACTTAAGCGTGGCAATGCCAGCGGCGGTGGGTATCGTCAAAGTTGCCGCGGAGGTCGGCGCACCAATGTCGCGCGTCCATTGACTGGTACCGAAGTAGAACAGCTTATCCTTTATGACTGGGCCGCCAACCGTGAAACCGAAGAGGTTATTCACCTGGTGGGGCGCCGAAGTTAACCCGCTCGCCTGCTGCTCGGCGGTAACCGCGTTCAGCGCCGACCCGCCGTATTGTTCCCAGAGGGCACCGTGCACAGTATTGCTGCCGGATTTGAAGACAAGGTTTGAAACAGACCCGCCGCCGCGGCCGTACTCAGCGTCATACGCGTTCTGCAGAACGGTGACGCTAGCGACGGCCTCTTGATTTGTCGGCTGAAGAGCCTGACCCGAAATCCCGAAGTCGTTGTTATCGAAGCCATCAATCAAGAAGTTGTTGGAACGGGGACGCAGGCCGTCCACCGAAAAGCCAGCGCCGTTGGTGAAGCTGTCACGCTGGTCCGGCTGAGAAACTCCTGGAAGGGTTACAGCCAGCGAATACGGGTTCCCGCTGGGGATTGGCAGATCCCTCACCTGAACAGCAGGAATGACGTTATCGATCTGTCCTGTTTCGGTCTGCACTTGCTGAACCGAAGCGTCAACCTCGACGGTTTCCGTGGCCTTTCCAACGGGCAGCTTCACGTTAACCGGCGTCGTCACCGAAGCATCCACTGTAATGTTGGTGAGGTCGGCCACTGAGAAATTAGCCGCCCTTACTGTCAATCGATAAGTGCCGGGAGTCAGCGATTCAATTCGATAGTCGCCAGTGGGACCAGTGGTGGCAACCTTAGGCTCTCCGCCTTCAGTTCGCTGAGCGGTGACAGTGGCGCCCACAACCACGGCCCCGGAACTGTCCGTAACCGAACCCGCAATTACACCGAGCGTTGTTTGGCCGACGCAAACCAGTGAGCTAAGGATTGCGATTACGGCGGCGCCAACGAAAAACTTTAGAGTTCTCATGAATTCTCCTCCCCCATCGACTTGGTGCAAAATGGCATTGTTCCTGTGGCCGAGTTCAACACGATGCCCGCGATTTCTCCACGAAACGTCTAACTCACCGCTTGCAACACAACAGCAAAGACACTTCTGGACAATTACAGTTGTTCGTGAAACAGCGAAGTTCGCTCCTCAGGGTAAGAACGGCCCAACGTTCGCTTTCATTCGACGCAACGAGGCATTAGGCTGGTGCTCTCGCTGCATTGCCGAAACCTTCATAAGCGCTCTGTAAGTAGAGACTGCACATGGCACTCCACAACCCGGCGGCTGCGAGCTTGTGGGACGAGCTTTATCAATTCTGTGACGAACAGCGTTAAAAGAAATCTGGATACACAGAAGAATGCGGATCGGCAGACGGATTCGGAGGGCGAGTACGATGGGCTCTACTGAAATCTGTAGTGTAGCCAACCTTCACGTACCAACTTCCACAGCTTTCACGGGCAGACTGCATTGATTTGACCGATGTGTTCGCATAACCGTACGGGAGCACGAGAAACCGATAGGCATGTCTTAACAACGCAGCAACACGTGTCTGGCTGGTTATAGACAGGCATAACATCGGAATGAAAAAGGGCCACCAGTTGTTAGAAACTGGTGGCCAAGGCCTCGAAGTGTATGTGGGGGCCGGGACCGACTAGAAGGTAAGCTTCATTCCCCACTCAATTTGTCGCCCCGCGCCGACTGCGTATACGCCGGTGCCGTTCCCGACGCGGAACGCCTCGTTGTCGAGACCGGTAGTACCGTTGATCGAACCCGGCGTACCTGTGAGCAAGCCAGACATCGTGTTCGGCGGCAGGTTGAAGTTGCCGAAGTTAAAAATGTTGAAGACGGCCACGCTGGGTTCGATCGTGAACCGTTCTGAGATTGTGTACCTCCATCCCAGGTTCAGATCGAAGGAACGGAGCCAGCTGAAGTTCGCCTGCCCTGCAGGCGCCGATGGCAGAATGGGAGCCACACCGCCCAGAGCCTGAAGCTGCGCCACAGTCATCAGCCCGTTCGAGACGAGCACTTGGCCAGCTGGTGTGGGCTGGTTGCCAAAAGTGCTGTTGTAATTGCTGAGAAGGGTGTTGATGTTGGAAGCGTTTGTCCCACGCCCGAACTGTCCGAGATGAGTTCCAGGGAGCGGATCTCCCACCGTTCCATCACCGGTGAAGTCGGTGCGGAAGATTTCTCCCGCCCCGGCGCCGGAGTTTGGAACCAGCAGGGCGCTGGCGAGTGGGCTATAGAAATGCCCGATCATGCCCATCCGGAATTTGAACGGGAGGTCCGCATACCCACCAAACGAGATCTGGTGGGTGCGGTCCAGCAACGAAGGGCCGAAGTAACGGTTCGGCACATTGTTGTCCGCTGATGCTATGACAAAGTCCTGATCGTTATCGACGGCCGTGCCGGCAACCGCAGCGCCACCGGAGTTCTCGAAGCGGGACAAGCTATAAGCCACTTGAAAGTTCGCGGACTTAATTCCCTTGAATGGGTTGGCCACGTTCTGCACCAGTTTCATCTGCAAAGCGTTGTAAACAGAGCGCCCGATCGGCTCCAGGAATATGGACGCCTGTTCGTTGGGATTGATTCCGCCGAAGGCACATTGAACTCCGATCGCCTGATTGCAAGCCTGGCCGAAATCGAGATCCGAGGCTAGACCGTGGTTTCCGTAATCCGCCATGGTCGCACCTGCAGCGATGGCGCAATCGACAGAAGCGCATCCGCCGAATGCCGCATTCGTAGCTGCGATGGCGGCTTGCGCGGCCCCCAGATTAAAGTTGCTGATAGAGCCGTCATGGTTGACATCAATCCCGAGCAGAGAGTGAGTTTCCACATTCCGCAAGAAGTCGGCGCTCAACACCATCCCCCGGTGGATCTCTCGCTGTATCCCGAAGTTCATCTGGACGGAGCGCGGAGTCCTGTAGTTCGGTGCGAAAACACCCAAGGGCACGCCCAATCCCGCACTAAGGAAGTTCCCAATGTAGTTCGGGTTCGCAGCTTGCAGACTCAGTGGATTCCCGGCTTCGTACTGGTGCCAGAATTGAAGTATGGACGGAATGGCATCCCCCGCACGCACATTGTTGCCGCAGGAGCTGGCGGGAGGCGTAATGGTTCCCCCAGCCACGGGGACGGCTGCTACTACCCCGTTGAAGCAGGCGTAGGGGGTTTGGTTGAAGGCGCCGGTGGTCAGCCGGTACGGCCTGTCAAAGAGTTCGTTGTTGAAGATAACGTTCTCGTAGTACAGACCCACACCCGCACGAATCACAGTCTTTCCGTTCTTCATCGGATCCCAGGCGATGCCAATCTGCGGTGCGAAATTCAAATTGGGCTGATTGACCTTGTTCCCCATTCCCGGGAAGGCTGCATTGATCGTCGGATCGGCCCCCAGGTCGCTGTCGGTGCGGCCGGTGTCGCGGTCATATCGCAACCCGACCGCCAAGGTGAAGTTGGATTTGATCTTCCAATTGTCTCCCACGTACCAACCAATACGGTTGTCCGGGCCCAGACCGCCGGCAGGGAAGCCCAACGCCGGCTCGAGGGTATTGAATCCCAATCCGTTTCCATATCGGACCCTCTCCACCGGATAATTGAGCGGATTACCTGACCCGCCCGGGTAAGGGCCTGTTGCCGCGAAGTCGATATTGTCTTGAGTGTTGTGCCAGGAAATACGTGGAGCCTTCCCGAAGAAATTCGCGAATCCACCGCCTTGGATATGATTGAACGAGATTCCATAACGGAAGATGTGCGAGTGGAAGGACTTGCTTCCGTCGTACTTGACCTCACGGTTAGCCTGCGGGGTACTCTGGGGCGCGTCGGGGCTCGGACCGGTGTAAAGCCCGGTACCGAGGGCATCCAGCGTAACCCCTGTGTTGGCAAAGGCAAGACTACTTCCCAGCGTCGAATCCACGATCTGGTTTTGAAACTTCATATACGAGAAACGGATGGTGTGGGTGAAGGTCCCGGTGTTGAAGTCGGCGCCCACCACGTTAGTGCGGGTGATGTCTTTGTTGCTAAAGACCGAATAGCCAAGGCCGAAATCCGTGGGAAGCGAGTTCGAGAAGTAATCGTAGCGATAGAACAATCGCGCATTGTGGCCGAGGTTGTAGTCGGCTCGTCCCATTAACTCGTTGTCGCGGAAAGGCACACCGAAACCGCCGTTCAAGCCACTAAAGGGAGCTGTAAAAAGTACAGGCGCAAACGAGTCCTGCTTGATGCGTTCTCCATCCAGGAAGAAGAAAAGCTTGTCCTTGATGATTGCGCCGCCAAAGTTCCCACCAAACTGGGAGCGCTGAAAGGGAAGCGAGCCACCGCCGGGCGTCGACGCTCCTCCCACGTTGCGATCCCGGAAGAGACCAAAAGCTTCTCCGTGATATTGGTTGGTTCCGGATTTCGTGGTCACGTTGACAGCTCCGGATGAGGTCAAATCATTAGAAAGGTCGAGAGAAGACTGGCTAAGCTGGAATTGGTCAATGGCACTCGCGGGAATATCTTGCGTGGTGGTGCCGACTGTCTCATCGCTAATGTCGACGCCGTCTACGTTGATGCGGGCGGTTCGGCCGAAGCGGCCACCGAACGAAATTGAAGAATAGCCGCCTTTCGTGGGGTCGAAATTCGTGCCGTCCTGGATCTGAACCCCAGGTTCGAGCTGAGCGAGATCCAGAAAGTTGCGCCCGTTGACCGGGAGGTTTTCAATCTGCGCCGAGGTCAAAACACCTTGCACCTCCGCCTGTTCAGTATTTACGGCGACTTCGTTGCCTTGTACTTCCACAATCTGACTTTCCTGACCGACGGCCAGTTTGACATTTGCGGTCGCGGTATTACCGACCTGAACCACTACCTCCTCGTCAACAGCGCTGAAGCCCTTGGCCGACACAAGAACTTTGTAGTTACCCGGCGCAAGCGCGCCCGAGTTAAAATCCCCGGCAGAATTCGAGGTAAGACTAACGGATTGGCTCGTCCCGACATTGGTAATCACTACCTTCGCGCCGCTGACAACTGCGCTGCTAGGGTCCGTAACCGTACCTACGATGCTGCCCGTGCCAACGGTCGTCTGCGCGGATGCTCCAGCGGCGATAAGTAGCGCCGATAACATAACAATTATCAGAACGGAATCGCACATGCCGAAGCTGATCGATGCGAGTAACCCGCAGGACTTGCCCCTTCTCCATGACGGACATCCACCGGACATAATCTCTGTCTTCATCATCTCGTCTCTCCTTAGATACCGCGGCCTTTGAAATTGCGTCTCAGCACGTATATCTACATATGGCAATGCAACCGAGTGCCCGAATCAGGCTGCGTGGGACGAAGCCACCGCGGACTAACACTAACCGCGGAGCTCCGATGACTAATCAACGCGCCCGCGAGCACGCGAAATGTGGAGGGGTGGCAAATAACTATGGTCCCGCGTAGGGATCGCCAGGCCTGTGTTGGAATTCGGTAGATTAGCCCAACGTCGCAATCCGCAACTGCAGGGTCGAATGCAGTTTAGTCAGTCGCTGACAATCGGAGAGATTCCCGTAGGATGGCAGTGGGTTTATGGTGAGCAATTTGGAAAAGTAGCGGCAACGGCAGGAGAGTGAAAATGGTATGGTGCCGAAAACCTACGGAAACAATGAGATTACCTGTGGAAGTGTCTATTCGACTATATGGCACGTCACAGTATCGGCGGAACACCGCTGGCCACCTTGAAGCCCGGATCGACGAGTCTGGAGCACAAAGCGGAGCACAATAACTGCCGAATAAGAGGCCTTGAGTCCGACTTAGAGGTCCAGGCCGACTGTAAGTGCTTGAAAACGAGTGAGGGCGGCGAGAACGGTACATCTTGAAAACCACTGTACGGGAAACCGTACCAGGGGTTCGAATCCCTCTCCCTCCGCCATCCAGTCTTGACTGCAGAGAATCGCGCTTGATTTCCACCGAAATACTCGAATAATG
>JBAVAV010000636.1:0-2006 GCA_049585895.1 Candidatus Sulfotelmatobacter sp.
GAGCGGCTTTTCCGCACCGGCTATTGCCGTGTTGTAAGGGCGGCCTGTTTGCCTGGGAATCGGTCCGCTCCTTCTCCGGCATCATCCTGGTCGAGGGGTTGTTCGATCTAGCGGTGCTGTGGCAAGCAGGCTTTCGCAATACCACTTGTGTCCTCGGCACACATCTCACCTCCACCCAGATAGCGCAGCTTTGCGAGCCGCCAGCGCGTTGTGTCTACATTGCCTTCGATCAGGATGAAAATCAGGCCGGCCAGCAAACAGCCCATCAGCTGGCGCGACGCCTGGAAGAAGCTCACTTAACTGTGCGCGTAGTGCACTTGCCGGATGGCCAGGATCCCAACAGCTATTTCGTCGCAGGCGCCACCGCCGCCGACTTCACCGACTGTCTGGAGCGGGCGCAACCGTTATGAAACTGATTCTGACTCATCGACGAGCCAGCGAAGCGGGCGTCTGTTCTTTTCGCCTGCTCGATGAGCAAGGCCACGAAATCACCTGGGCCAATGATTTTTTGGACGCTCAGCATATTCGCCAACTGTCACCGCGCTCACTGCGTGCCTACGCTTATGATCTGCTTCACTTCGCTCGTTGGTTTCAAAGCCAGCCGCAAACGCTTTCTGAGATTACCGAATCCACGCTGTTGGACTATGTTCGGCATCAACTGAACCAACAACCTAAGCCTACGCCGCAAACCGTAAATCATCGCTTGACCGTGATTCGGTGTTTGTATCGATTCCACTATGGACAGGGGATTCCCGCCGGCCAATCTCATTTTCAGCGCACCTATACGACGCGCTGCTCGCTTGGCTATGGCCGCCCCCATCGCATCGTTGCCTTCGGTCTCCGCCTCAAGCAACCTCGGCGCGTCATCCAGCCACTGTCGGAGAAGCAAGTTGCTCAGTTCTGGGCGAGCTTTCGTACTTTCCGTGATCTTGCCATGGTGGGCCTGATGTTACTCGATGGACTGCGTTCTTGCGAGATCATGACGCTCCAACTCGAAGATCTGAAACCAGCCGATGCGCTGCTGTACGTTTTGGGCAAAGGCAACAAACCGCGCACCCTGCCGCTGCCAGGCGAGATCGTGGAAGTCCTGCAAAACTATCTTCGCCTGGAACGGCCGCTCACTAATTCTCCGTATCTGTTCGTTTCGCTAAAAGGCCGGCAGCGCGGTCAACCTGTCAAGCCCGCGGGGCTACGCTCGCTGTTCCGCCATCATCGATTACGCAGCGAGGTTCCCTCGGCCAATCCTCACCGCTTCCGCCACACTTTTGGAGCTGATATGGTGCGCGCCGGAATCTCTTTGCCGGCTCTTCAGCACCTCATGGGGCATTCGCAGATTCACACCACTATGCTTTATGTCCAACTGGCGCCTCAGGACGTTTGGCGCGAGTATGCCCGCGCTGTTGCCAATCGCTCACGCTTGCTTTCTCCGCGCATACCATGAGCCATTCCAGACAGACTCTCGAACAGATTTTCGAAACGCAGGTGCAAAATCTCGCCCTGACGTTACAGCCCTTCACGGTGGTCAAATACCAATATGCAGCCCGCCGCTTCGTGGGTTATCTGCGCACCACCTTCCCCGAGGTCCGCCGACTCCCTCAACTGCGCCGGGATCCCCATATGCTGGGCTGGTTCCGCTGGCTTTGCGAGCTGCGGCCGCCCATCGGGAACCATACCCGCGAGCAGCGTCTGCTTTGTCTTCGCCGCCTGCTCGACGATCTGGCCGCTCAAGGCCATCTCCTTCAACCCGGTCTCATCATTCGCGAAGATTTTCCTGTTCGTCCCGAATATCTCCCCCGGCCTCTCTCTCCGGAGGACGATCAACTGCTCCAGGAAGAATTGCGCCGCACAGACAGCCTATATTCCAACGCTCTCCTATTGACGCGCGTCACCGGAATCCGCGTTGGCGAATGCATCCACCTGCCTCTCGATTGTGTCCGGCACGTCGGGCCCGAACAGTGGGCGCTGCATGTTCCCCTCGGAAAGCTGCATACCGAACGCCTGGTACC
>JBAVAV010000637.1:0-5156 GCA_049585895.1 Candidatus Sulfotelmatobacter sp.
GCCAGGCATGACGCCGGCGCTACAAACCCTGCTACACTTCTGCGGTTGCCGTAGAGACGTTGCTTGCAACGTCTTGCTTGCAGCGCCGATCTGCCGGCAAAAGACGTAGCAAGCTACGTCTCTACAAATTGCTTTCCGAGGAGTCCTTATGCGACGTTTCTTCCTGACCGCTCTCGCCCTTGTTATTTTCGCCTCCGCCGCTTTCGCTCAGGCCAGGCATCCCTTCACCTTCGAAGACATGATGAAGCTCAAGCGCGTGGGCGAGCCGGAAGTTTCGCCGGACGGCAAGTGGGTGATCTTCAGTGTGGTCGATGTAAGCCTCGAGGCCAACACGAAAACGCCCCACATCTGGATTGTGCCTCTGGAAGCGAAAGCAGGTTCCCTTCGGCAAGCTCAGGGCGGGCTCTCCACTGCGCGG
This sequence comes from Candidatus Sulfotelmatobacter sp., assembly GCA_049585895.1. Classification (GTDB taxonomy): domain Bacteria; phylum Acidobacteriota; class Terriglobia; order Terriglobales; family Acidobacteriaceae; genus Sulfotelmatobacter. The sequence goes on from JBAVAV010000637.1 coordinate 419, forward strand.
GATGCTTCGCTTTCAGCGAATCATCCTGCTCCGGTCGGAATGACAGAGAGTGGGGAACGCGTACTCATTGCGGATCAGGATGGGGATCGCCCGCGCTGGGCGCCGGATGGGCACCATTTTGCCTTCATCTCGACGAAAGAACTGGGATCGCAGGTCTGGATTGCTGAGTTTAATTATCTCGATGGCACCGTCACCGGAGTGCACCGGCTGACATCGATCGCCACGGAAGCGAGCGGAGAACTCTGGTCCCCCGATGGCAAAAACATTTTGTTCACTTCCGACGTTTATACGGAATGCGACGGAGCTGCTACCGCCGAAGAGGAGTGCAATGCGAAGAAGTTGAAAGAAGCGGAGCAGTCCAAGGTCAAAGCGCAGATCTTCACCCGCTTGCTCTATCGTCATTGGAATGCCTACAAGGAGGGCAAGCGCAGTCATATCTTCGTGGTATCGCGGGAGATGCCTCCGACGGTGCATGAGCCCGGCGCTGCACCGGTGGATACCCATCCGCGCGACCTCACCCCCGGCGACTTCGATGCGCCCGTGTTCTCGCTGGGCGGGCAGGACGACTATGCCTTCTCGCCCGACGGCCAGGAGATTTGCTACACCTCGAATCACGACAAGAATCCGGCGGCTTCGACTAACAACGATCTGTGGATCGTTCCGGTCAGCGGAGGGCCGGCAAAGAACATCACCGCCGACAATCCCGCCAGCGACTCGTCGCCGCTCTATTCGTCCGATGGCCGCTACATTGCCTACCGCGCCCAGCAGCGTCCGGGATACGAGAGCGACCGCTTCCGGTTGATGCTGTACGACCGCAAGATGGGAGAGAAGAAGAATGTGACGGAGGACCTTGATAGCTGGGTCGGAACCTATGTGTGGTCGCCTGACTCGAAGACGATCTACCTCAGTGCGGAGCATAAAGCAGAGTCGCCAGTCTACCGCCTTCCTCTCGATACTCCGAACGCCATCGCAGAAATTGTTTCTCTTGCCGGATACAACGACGATCTGAACGTCACACCGGATGGCAAGAGTATGGTGTTTACGCATATGTCCCTTAAAGCTCCCATCGAGATTTACCGGGCAGACCTTCCGCAAGGCGCGCAATCTGGTGGTCGAGGTCCCAACGGTGAGTTTCTGGTGGACCTGCGCACAGGAATGGCGCACGTCACCCATCTCAACCGTGACCTGCTCAATCAAGTCGAAATGTCCCCACTCGAATCTTTCTGGTTCACCGGCGCTCACGGCGACAAAGTCGAAGGCTCCCTCGTCAAGCCGCCGAACTTCGATGCCAACAAGAAGTATCCCGTCAAGTTCCTCATCCACGGCGGGCCGCAGGGCGCCTGGGGAGACGACTGGAGCTACCGCTGGAATCCCGAACTCTTTGCCGCGCCAACTGCCGCGACGCCCAGCGGATACGTGGTCATCATGATCAACTTCCACGGCTCGACCGGCTACGGGCAGAAGTTTATCGACGCCATCAACGGCGACTGGGGCGGCGCTCCGTTTGAAGACCTGATGAAGGGCCTCGACTACGCGGAGGAGCATTATGGGTTTATCGATAAGACCCGGGAGTGCGCGCTGGGGGCCAGCTACGGCGGATACGCCATCAACTGGATCCTCGGCCACACCGACCGCTTCAAGTGCCTGGTGTCGCACGATGGCATGTTCAATGCCGAATCCGCCTGGGGGACGACCGAAGAAATGTGGTTCAACGACTGGGAGTTCAAAGGCACTCCCTACGACAACCGCGCGGGTTACGTGAAGTGGTCGCCGCACCAGTACGCCAAGAATTTCAAGACGCCGACTCTCGTAATCCACGGCCAGCGCGACTACCGCTTAGATGTAAGCGAAGGCTTGCAGCTTTTCACCACGCTGCAGATGGAAGGCGTCCCGTCAAAGATGCTGTATTTCCCGGATGAAGGCCACTGGGTGCTGAAGCCGCAGAATTCGCAACTCTGGTACAAAACCGTCAACGACTGGGTGGATCAATGGACGAAGAAGTAACGCGGCTTCGGGCTTCGGCTGTCGGGCTTCGGCCTTCGGCACACAACTCTTTAGCAACTCTTTAGTTTGTCATTCCGACCGAAGGGAGGAACCTGCTGTCTGCCGACGCCCCGGAGGAACCAGGTTTCTCTGGCTTTTTCTGGAAGCCGGCAACGATTGCCGATCGGTCCGCTCCGCCAGCCATTGCAGGAAATGCCTCCAGGTCATACTGCAACGAAGCGTTTGTCCCCGCCGAGACAATGATGGCGATCTCCACAGGCGCTCCGAACCCGCGGGTGGAAGGCACAAGGCTGGCAAAGCCGTTGACATCGCTGGCCACGGAGGTCTGGCTTGCACCGAGGATTACTGGCATCCCGGGATTCGTCCTGACCGGATCGCCGCCAGCCGTCCCACCTGGATTACCCTGCGCCGGACGCATCAGCGTCGACGAGAATATTACGCTGGCGCCCAGAATCGGATTTGGCGGCGTCGACGAATCGGTTACGCGTACGGTGACGGGCTGAAAGGTCTGCCCGGCAATCACTTGTCCAGCGCCCGCGACCTCCTGCAGATTCACCAGCGCGGGCGAGACTGCATTCGCGCTAATGGTCTGGCAGGGATTGTTCGCCGGCGCAACGCAGGCATTGAGTAGCAGACTTCCGGTGAAATTGGTCAGGGTGAGCGTAACGGCGGCATAGCCACTGCCGTTAGTGGTGGCGCTGGGAGCGCTCAGCGATCCCGCCCCCTGCGCCAGCAGAAAATTGACGGCAACGCCGCTTAGCGGCGCACCATTGCTGAGCACGCGCGCGGTCAGCGGCACGCTCACTGTCGCTCCCTGCGCGACCAATAGGTTCTGCGGGGTTACTCCCAAGTCCAACGACGACGACGTTGCAACCAGCGTTGCGACTACAGACTGCGCAGGATTATAGACTCCGGGCGCCAGCGTCGCGACAATGGTTGACGCGCCTGCGGCTGCAGGCGTGAGCCAGGTTGCTGCCATCCCACTTTCGTCGGTAAAGGCCGCGCATGCAGACGCTCCCCCGCAAACGGAAAGCGCAGTGCCGGCGGTCGCGCTCCAGCCCACGGTGGCGCCGTCTACCGGCGTAACCCCATCGGAAGCCACGACTTTTACGATGGCTGGATTCAGAGCCTGCGTTCCCACCGCCGTAAGCGGATTCGAGCCCTGCACAAGCACGAGTTTGTCGGTGGCAGCGGCGCCCACGGTGAGGACATTTGTCATCGTGGAAAACGAGCCGCTGGCCGGATCGTTGATGGTGATGGTCTGCAATCCGTCGCCGAGGGTGGGCATGGCGAGCACCATCTGGCCGGGGTTGACCGCGAGCAGCGGCACACTTACGCTGCCAATATTTACGGTGAGCGCGGGATCAAACCCGATTCCCTGAAGCACGGCCACTCCGCCATCAACGCTCACGCGCGGCGGGCTTAACGAGCCTCCATAGAGCACGTGCGCGTGGTAGTGATAATCCGGCCGCCCGTCGCCGCGCAGATCGGCGATTCCGATCAGAAAAGTATTAGAGTTCAGCACCTCCGCGTCGAGCCTGGTCATGGCGAAGGCCACGCCGGAATTGAAGGGCGAGGTGGTAAGCGCGGGAGGCGGCGTGCCGAGCGGATCACCCTGCGTCCACATGCCGATCACGGGCGCCGCTTTCGATTCGCTGGCGGCCCCGGTTTCGTCAAGCGCGGTCACAGCCACCGACAGCGTGCGGTTGGCCTGTGCAGGGATGGAAAAATATGCGACATCGCCGTAGCCGCTGAGCGAACCTTCCCAATCGCCCGCGAGCGGAACCGCGGCCGGAGTGTTCCAGGTTTCCGAGGCAGCCCATGGCGGAATGGCTTGTGCGCTGCCTGCCATCACCAGATCCTGATCGAAGTCGCCGCCCGCCGCTACCGATACCACGATTGGCTGCGAAGCGCCCGAAGGTGTCACCTGCGCCGGATCATACGGGCACACGCCCGCGGACCAGGTTCGGTCCAGAGCTTCTACCGTGAGTTGATACTGTGCCGTCGCGCCGCCGTTAGGGATCACCATTCCCGCAAGATCGAAAAACCCCTCCAGGGTCGGATCGTTGGAGCCGAATTGGCTGAAAGGAACTCCGAGGGTGTTCGTAAATCCGGTAATAGGATTGCCCGCGTTGCCGGTGAAGAGGAATCCGGAGACCGACGCGGCGGCGTACTGGCGTGAGGGCTGCCCCGTGGAAGGATCGATCCAGCGCGCCACAACGTTTACCCCTTGCATGGGTTGCGCGACGTTGCCGGAACCGTCGACGAAATAAACCGAGCCATAAATACGCGTGGTTGTACTCTGCGCAGCCGGATACAAGCGAGTGAGCGCGGCCATGTCATCGGGCGCGAGCTGGAACGGATTGGCGTAGCAAATGGTGATGGGCACGCAACTGACCGGGTCCATGAAGTGCATCACGGGGAAACCGGCAAAGTCGGCCGGCGTGGGCGGCGGATTTCCTGTCAGCACGTTCAGATTCACTTGCGACCAGCCCAGTCCAAGCACGCTGCCCAGCACGCGCACCAGCCGGTATTCAACGTCGGTTAGCTGTGAAGACTGTTGCGCGCACTGGCCGTTGATAACCACCAGCGCGTGCAGGAAGTTGCCGCTGGTGCTGAAGTTGTCAGGGCCTCCGAACGCGGCATTCCAGAAGCATTGTGACGCATCGCCGGCCCCCTCGCCCAGAAGCGCGTCGGTAACGGTGCCATCGAAGTCATAAACGATCCCTACGGG
>JBAVAV010000638.1:0-8731 GCA_049585895.1 Candidatus Sulfotelmatobacter sp.
CGTGTGCGCTGCTACCAACTGCTTGGTTCGAAGTATCCGCAGGGCACGCAGAAGCTCTCGCTGCTGCCCCTGGCTATGCGCATGGGCGGCCCTCGCGAGGCCATCTGGCATGCCTTGATCCGCAAGAATCATGGCTGCACCCACTTCATCGTGGGTCGCGACCATGCCGGTCCGGGCAAAGACACCGATGGCAAGCCTTTCTACGGCCCATATGAAGCTCAGGAAGTGTTCAAGAAGCACCAGACAGACATTGGCGTAACGATGGTGCCTTTCAACATGATGGTCTACCTCGAGGATCAGGACCGCTACGTCCCTGATGATGAAGTCAAGCCGGGCGATCGGGTCTTGAACATCTCCGGCACCGAACTGCGGCAACGTCTGAATGAAGGCCGGGAGATTCCCGGCTGGTTCACTTATCCAGAAGTCGTGCATGAACTGCGGCGCAGCTTTCCGCCTCGCAGCGGTCAGGGCGTGACCATCTTTTTTACCGGACTTTCGGGTTCGGGGAAGTCGACCATTGCAAACGTGTTGCTGACGAAGTTCCTGGAAGTCGGCGGACGCCCGGTAACGATTCTCGACGGCGACTTGGTACGCAAGCATCTCTCCTCTGAACTGGGCTTCTCCAAGGAGCATCGCGACATCAACATTCGCCGCATCGGATACGTTGCATCGGAGATCACCAAGAATGGCGGCATCGCGATCTGTGCGCCCATCGCCCCCTACGACGCGACCCGCAAACATGTGCGGCAGATGATTGAGCCTTACGGCGGATTCATTCTGGTGCATGTGGCGACAACCGTGGAAGTCTGCGAACAGCGCGACCGGAAAGGCCTATACGCCAAGGCACGGGCGGGAATCCTCAAGGAGTTCACCGGCATCTCCGACCCTTACGAAGTGCCGGCGGACGCCGAAGTCACCATCAACACCTCGGAGTTATCGCCCGAAGAGGCGGCGCAGGAAATTATCCTTCACCTGGAGCGTGAAGGGTTCATTGGAGCGAGCGGGGCCTCAGCCTGATCGCCATTTTTGGCGAGTGAGCGATGAGCCCAGGCCGTTGCGGCGATGGATCTCGTCCTAAAAATTCTGATTGGTTTCGGAGTCGGCACCCTGATCGGAATGACCGGTCTGGGAGGCGGCGTACTGCTGCTTCCCATCCTCATTTTCGGTCTCGGAGTGCCGGCGATCCGGGCCGTCGGATCGGATGCTCTATTCAACTTTTTCACGAAGATCGGCGCTAGCGCAGTCCACCTGCGCAAGGGCACCGTCAAGCGCAAGGTGGTGCTGGCCCTGGCCGCAGGCAGTGCGCCGGGATCGTATCTGGGAGTAAGCTTCCTGACTTATCTGCGCCGCGTACACGGGAATGGTGTCAACCATTTCATCACGATAGCGGTTGGGGTGCTGCTGATCTGCATTCCTACATTTCTGTTCTTTCAAAAGAAAATTGAAGACCACGTTGCGGGCCAGCCGCCGACGGCGAAATCATTCGCCGGCATGTCGGTGATTGGCCTGGTGGCCGGGTTTCTGGTGGGCATGACTTCGGTGGGATCCGGCAGCATCGTCATGATGCTGCTGTTGCTGTTTTACAGCTTCCACCCCAAGGTGATGGTGGGTACCGACATCGTTCATGCTCTGATCTTGACGGGCGTTACCAGCTTCTTGCATTTCCGTTTGCACAACGTCGACACCACGCTGGTTGTCTCGCTATTGATTGGGTCGATTCCGGGCGGCTTGGTTGGCTCCTACCTCAGCACTCGTGTGCCAGTTCCCTGGCTCCGTCGCATTCTTTGCGCGGTACTGCTGGCAACCGGGGCGCGCATGCTGCTTGCCTAGCCGGGAGATTGGAGATTATGAAGTCGTCGTCGTCCTACGTTGAGAGTTTGTCCCGCATTCAGGCCGCGCTCGAAGCCGCACGCGCAGTTTTCGCACGCTTTGCGGCTGGAGCCATTGACGCGGAATACAAGGCTGGCCACGACCCGGTAACCGAAGCTGATCGCGCTCTGGATGCGGTGTTGCGCAAGGAATTGCTTCGTGACGGGGAGGGCTGGCTCTCCGAGGAAAGCGTCGACGACCCGGTGCGGCTAGAGAAATCCCGGGTCTGGGTGGTAGATCCGTTGGACGGCACGCGCGAATTCGTTCAGGGCATTCCGGAATACTGCGTGTCGGTGGGCTTGGTGGAAGATGGACGCCCTGTTGCAGGAGGAATTTGCAATCCTGCCACCAATGAAACCTTCCTCGGGAGCTTGGATGCAGGAGTGACCTACAACGGATCTCCGGCGCATCCCAGCGAACGGGATCGACTGGAAGGCGCGCTGATCCTGGCCAGCCGCAGCGAGGTCAAGCGAGGGGAATGGAAGCCGTTCGAGAACGCTCCATTCAAAATTCGGCCGATGGGCTCGGTGGCCTACAAGTTGGCTCTGGTTTCCGCGGGTCGGGCAGATGCGACCTTCACCTTGACTCCCAAGAATGAGTGGGACGTAACCGCAGGAGCGGCTCTGGTGGCGAGCGCGGGCGGATACGTTGCAACCCTGGACGACTCGGCTCTGCGCTGCAACAACAAATCGCCCTTGCTTCGCGGTCTGGTAGCATCGGGTCCGGCCCTGCGGGAAGAACTTGTGGCGTTAGTGCAACAGCATTTGAGCGCCGGTTCTAGCGCCCGCTAACGTTCCCGAGCAGAGTCAGAACACCACTGTCTACTCCCGACGAAAACTCCAGCCTGGCTGAAGCGTCATTCTTTTCTTCGGCAGACTGAATCCTCGCAACTCGTTTGCGAGGTTGGTGGATGCGCACATGGATGAGCATCGTACAGTCTTTCTGATGTACCACGAACTTGAAAAGCCGGGCCGCCCTTTGTGCCTGGACGAGCCGGGCTATGTTCGTTACGCGGTTCGGCTCTCAGATTTCCGGCAGCAAATGGAGTCGCTCGACCGCGACGGATGGCGCGGCCTGAGCGTGGGCGAAGCCATTCAGTTCCGCGAGGAAAAATCGAGCGTAGCCATTACTTTCGACGATGGCTGCGAGACCGATCTCATTTGCGCCGCCCCCATCCTGCGCGAGTTCGGCTTCGGAGCCACGTTTTACGTAACGGCGGGATTCCTTGAGAAGCCCGGCTATCTTAGCTCCGCTCAACTGCGCGAACTTGGCTCGTTAGGATTCGAGATTGGGTGCCACTCCATGACTCACGCGTACCTCACCGATCTCAATGACGAACAATTGCATCACGAGGTAATAGAGGCAAAGTTGCGGTTGGAGCAGGTCATAGGCCGTTGCGTGGAGCATTTTTCGTGTCCTGGAGGACGGTACAACGAGCGGACTCTGCGTGTAGCTCGCGAAGCCGGCTACCGCACGGTCGCGACCAGTAGAATTCACGCGAACTCGAAGCGTTTGAATCCATTCAGGCTCGGCAGGGTCGCCGTGATGCGAGCCACTCCGTTGGCAGCGTTCCGGGATATCTGCCGCGGACACGGTTTGTGGCAGATCAACCTTAAGGTTCACCTTCGTAAAGCCGCGCAAAAACTCATGGGCAACTCGGCCTATGACCGTTTGCGCGCCGCCCTTCTGCCGTAGGTGCCGGTTTCCGGCTCGCTTCCATTGCCAACAGGTGTTGCGAACCCTGGGTATCTGGCCTCTCTCCTCCGCCGGAGTTCACCGCGCGGTTGGTCATCTCCCTTCGTTACGTAGAGAAAACTAACCTCACATTATAGGGTGCTCATGAGGGCTAATCGTCAGTCCCCCAAATCATTCTAGGACGGCAAACTAGTCATGCCCTTCTGCTTTTGCGACCAGCCAGCACGCGAAGTAAGTGACTCCATTCAGAAATCGGCGACCAGACAATCCGTCATAGCCTTAATTGTTTTGTTGCCGGTTGCCTTATTCAGCGTTTCCTGTTCTTCGGTTTCAGGTCAGGGCATTGCGAGCGCTCCGAGCGTCAGCGTGCAGATCTCACCTCCGGTCGCGAACATTGCACCTGCCGGGTCAGTCCAATTCAGCGCAACAATAACGGGAACCAGCAATGCTGCCGTGACCTGGTCAGCCACACGAGGAACGATCTCGAGCAACGGTTTGTTTACTGCTCCCGAAACAATCTCCGGCGGTTCAGCAAGTCCGGAAATGATCGCGGGGCCTGGTTTACCCACTGCACCAAGGCAGCCTGTCCTGCAACGCATCATGGTCACTGCAACCAGCGCAGAGAACCCGGCGGGGCAAGCTTCGGCAACGGTTATCCTCACGCAGCAACAGTTTTCAATTGTTTCGAACTCGCTGCCTCCGGCACAGGCAGGAGTACACTACAGCGCGACCCTGCAAGCATCGGGGGGAACGGGTCCTTACACCTGGAGCGTAGCTTCCGGTAGTCTGCCCTCGGGATTGACCTTGAGCAGCAACGGTGTGATCACCGGTACGACCCAGCAAGTCGGAAGCTTCCCCTTCACACTAACAGTCTTAGACTCGAACTCGTTGACCGCGGCAACTACTTTAAGCTTGTCGGTTGCGGCCTCGGGTTCCGGTTCCAATTACACAGGATATGATGGACCAGCCCAGCTCCCGCTTGCCTACCTGCAAACGGCTATGGCGGACACGCCCGCGCCGGGGTCCCTGATTCCAGTCGACGCGGGCGGCGACTTGCAGAGCGCTTTAAATAGCGCCAACTGTGGAGATACGATTCAACTGCAAGCCGGAGCGGTGTTCGCGGGCAACTTCACCATGCCCGCCAAGAGCTGTGACGACCAGCATTGGGTCATCGTTCGAACCAGCACACCGGACGCACAGCTTCCTCCCGAAGGTACACGGATGACGCCTTGCTACGCGGGAGTGGCATCGCTCCCCGCGCGCCCCGCCTACCCTTGCCCACACCCGCAGAAGCTTCTGGCCACCATTGAGTTCAACAAAATTGGAGTGACTTCCGGGCCCATACAATTTCTTCCGGGAGCAAATCACTACCGGTTTGTGGGATTGGAAATCACCAGATTGCCGGGAATCGGCGGCACGGTTAACCTGATGGCCATGCAGGATACCAGCAAAGGATCAGCCGAGAATATCATCCTGGACCGTTGCTGGATGCACGGCACGGCACAGGATGAGACTCGGCGCGGATTCGCCTTGGGCAGCATGAGCAACGTCGGCATCATCGACTCCTATTTCAGTGATTTTCATTGCACTGCGATTTCCGGCACGTGTACGGACGCAAACGACATCGGCGGGGGAGCGGGAAATTACGCGCAGACGGTGTGGAAGATTAACGACAATTTCCTGGAGGCAGCGGGAGAGAGCATACTTCTCGGTGGATCGGCGGCAACCGTCACGCCCAGCGACATCGAAGTCCGGTTCAATCATTTCTTCAAGCCGCTGACCTGGCAGAGGGGAAACGCCGGATTTGTCGGCGGTGCCGATGGAAATGCCTTTGTCGTGAAGAATCACTTCGAGTTGAAAAACGGCAAACGTATCCTGCTCGAAGGAAACATCTTTGAGGACACCTGGGGCGGCTTTACTCAGCATGGATACTCAATTGTGCTGACCCCCCTAAGCCAGAGTAACGAATGCAGCACCTGCCAGGTCACCGACATTACGATCCGCTACAGCACGATCAGCCACGTGGGTGCCGGCATGAATATCTCCAACGTGCTTGTGAACGGCCAGCCAGCTGCAGCCGGAGGACGGTACAGCATTCACGATGTCACCATCGATGATATTGAGGCGGCGCATTACCTGGGCGGAGGCGGCTTGTTCTTGATCATGAACTTCTGGCCGCAGAACGTTCTCAATAGTCTGCAGATCACGCATGTCACAGGGTTTCCCGATCCCGGTGGGAGAATCCTGGCTCTCGCGAATGACACGCCAAACCCACCCATCCCCGGATTTGTCTTTACCAACAACATCGTCTCCGTGCCCACCCTTCCGATTTGGGGCGCTGACGGCGGCTCCGACCAATGCGATACTTCGCGTTACCCGATTACTGGGTTGGCGAGTTGCTTTGTGGACTATGTATTCACGGGCAGCGTTTTGATAGGATCCCCGTCCGATCTTCTCTCAGAATGGCCGGCGGACAATATGCTGCCAGCTTCAGTATCAGACGTAGATTTCGTCAACTACAACAACGGAAATGGCGGAGACTACACCCTGTTGCCTTCCAGCCCTTACAAATCCGCAAGCGGGACCGATCCCGGGGCTGACATCGCCGCCATCAATGCCAAAATCGCCGGAGTAAAGTGATCGCGCCGTCGTTGCGCGCATCATTTTCCGACACATGACGCGCTGCTGACATAATCAAACGGCATTCCCGATGTGAAGCCCGGATTTCTCCAGATTTCTTTGTGAGTGGCTCGGCTCATGCGGTACCATTCTTCCAGTACGAAGGAACCGAGGCCGCAAGTTCTTTTGACCGAGAACGCGCAATTGGGAATGCTCCTCACTCGACTCACTGCTTTCCCGGATCTCTGCCATCATGACTGATGCAAGCAAGTGCTTGCGGATCAAGAGCTTCAGCGAACTGGTGTGCCTCTGGGGCGCTCTACTGTGTGCTCACGCTCTCGCTTTGCCAACGGAAGCGAAAGCATTGCCAGGTGCGGTTCCCACGAGCGAGAATGCCTACTGCTCCAAGGGGAATGTTCCGGAATTTGGAGAAAAAGACGGACCCGCAGAACTGCCTAAGACGTGTTTTTACACAGCGCTCGCAGCAACACCTTCCCCAGGCGACAAGATCCGTGTGACGGCCGGCTCAGACTTGGGGGACGCATTGGAGAAAGCCAGGTGCGGAGATACGCTTCTGTTGGCTGCAGGCGCCGGTTTCCCGCTCCGTGAATTTCCGCGGAAGAACTGCGATGATCAGCACTACATCACGGTAAGAACAGAGGCCGCCGATTCCGACCTACCGCCCGAGGGCACACGAATTTCGCCGGCCTGGGCCGGAGTGGCGAACCTTCCCGGCCGCCCCCCCTATGCTCAACCTGCCGGGGGGGCAGCGAAGCGGATGGCGGCGATTGAAACGCTCCGGACTGCCGGGGTGGAGTTTGGCGACCATTATCGCTTTATCGGAATCGAGTGGAGGCACTCCTCGAACAAGGGAATCATGAGGCTGCTGTACACCAAAGGCGGCGATCATCTGATTTTCGATCGCAACTGGATGCACGGCGAGGACGGCCAGGAGATGGTAGCCGGCCTGGGCATCGCGGAGGGAGGCGTCTACGTAGCTGTCATCCACTCTTACATGAGCAGCTTTACGTGCATCGCGAGGACCGGCAGGTGCACCGATGCGAAGACGATCGGAGGCGGGGCCGGGGATCTTCCGATTCACACTATCAAGGTGGTGGACAACTATCTGGAAGCGAGCGGGGAGAACATCTTGTTCGGGGGGTCTCCGGGCAATTTCAACCCGGAAGACGTCGAAATTCGCCGCAACTATTTTTTCAAACCGACATTCTGGAACCCCAACTCGCCCGATCACCGCGAACCAACCCCGATCGTAAAGAACCTCTTTGAGCTGAAGAGTGCAAACCGTGTGTTGTTTGAAGCCAATTACCTGGAAAATTCCTGGGGCGGCTTCTCCCAGGTGGGAGCAGCGATTGTCCTGTCGCCGAGGAACAATGTATACAAAAGCACGAACGTGATCGGATGCGTGCCCTGCCTTGTCACCAACGTCACCATCCGCTACGTCTGGGTCCGGAAGATGAATCAACTGCTCCAGATCGCGAACCCCCAGGACTCCGACAAGCCGGCGCCAGGAAACCACTATTCCATCCACGACGTCGTGGCAGAGGGGTTGCGTTATCCCGAATGCGGGAAAGCCTGCGGTGGTGCGCAAAACCAGGTATCTGGCGGCGGCGCCGGAATGCCGGCTGAGTCCGTGCTTCACGATGTTTCGGTCGATCACATTACCTTCGTTTCCATGAGCACGCCTCACACCCTGTTTATTCTGAATGGGCCGCCGGCCTCAACTCCCGCGGTAACGCAGATGTACAACATCTCCTGGACTAACACTCTGGCCGATGCCGGCGTGAATGGCGCAAATCCGACGGGCGGCGGACCAGAGACGAACTGCGCATCAGTTCCAATTCCAAGAGTTGGCCCGAGAGACCGATTGAGGGCATGTTGGAAATCCGGCGTGTTCAAAGGGAACGTGCTAGCCGTTGGATCGAATGCCCGGCCTGGAGCCGGGGACTGGCCGGAGGGGAATTTCATCGCGCGGGACCAGCAATCCATCGGGTACGTGAAACTGAACAACGGGCTTGACGGAGACTATCATCTGGCCGCATCGAGCAAGTTCAGAGGCAAAGCCACGGACGGCAAGGATCCGGGGGCCGATATCGACGCGGTCCTGGGCGCAGTTTCTGGAGTGCGGTGAGAAGTCCGCTAGGATTTAGCTCCACTCCCGGTTTTCCACGACTTCTTGCAGAACGGGCTCGCGTTGGACTCGCAACTGATGTTCCAGTTCCTGAAAGTGGCGGATCACCGTGTGCAGTACGAGTCCAACCGATATCAGCAGCATCCCTGACAATACCAGTCCAACGGCCAGCAAGGCCGAAGGAAGTCGGGGAACCAACCCGGTCTTGAAAAACTCAATAATGACAATCGCGCCCGGTACAAATCCGAGCGCCACCAGGAATAGTCCCGCGGATCCGAAAAACGTTAACGGCTTGTAATCGCGAAATAGAGACAAGATCGTATTCAGAATGAGAAACCCGTCTTGCAGGATTCGGATCTTCGAAAAGCTTCCTGCCGGCCTCGCCTTCAAGTCCACCGG
>JBAVAV010000639.1:0-7240 GCA_049585895.1 Candidatus Sulfotelmatobacter sp.
TTCGCGAGAAATACAATGTCGTGGCTCGCTCGTCCGAGGCTCACGCGGAAATCGGCTACTCGATGAATGTTGTCGGTTTTGGCTGGACGAACGCGGCATTTCTTGAACTTCTGCACGGTTTACCGAAGGAGATGGCGGACCGGTTAGAGAAAGAGCAGAACTAATTCTTTACCGGCTGAGCATACCGCGGCTTCCGTGACGCCCTGTTTCAGCCCGAAGGTTGCGCGAAGTGTATCGCGACGAGGATTCTGAAAGACGTCAAAGGCGAATTAATCTTCGTGAAGGAAGGAGAGGGCCTCGAGCTCTCGAACCAGCCGGCAGTTTAGGAGTCAGTCCGGGATGGGCGATACCGGAATCTGTTGCGCCCGGTTTCTCAGTTCCTCGAAAAGAATGCTGCTCAGGTAGCGCTCGCCGAACGAGGGCAACACCGTGACTACCAATTTCCCGGCATTCTCTTTGCGCCGGGCCACCTGCAGCGCCGCCACCACAGCAGCCCCGGAGGAGATGCCCACGAAGAGACCTTCTTCCAGGGGAAGACGGCGCGCCATGCGAATCGCGTCGTCGTTGGTTACGGTTATGACTTCATCGATGTAGTCGGTGCGGAGAATCTTGGGAATAAACCCGCCGCCGATTCCCTGGATCTTATGAGGCCCGGGTTTGCCGCCGGAAAGCACTGCACTTTCTGCCGGTTCCACGGCAACCGCCTTGAAGGACGGTTTTTTCGGCTTGATGTATTCGCAGACGCCAGTCAGCGTTCCGCCTGTGCCCACGCCGGAGATCAGAAAGTCAACTTTGCCATCGGTGTCGTCCCAAATCTCAGGGCCGGTGGTTTCACGGTGAATTTTGGGATTATCGGGATTGTTGAATTGCTGAAGCATGTAACTGTCAGGGGTGCTGGCGCGCAGCTCTTCCGCTTTCGCGATCGCACCCTTCATTCCCTTCGGACCCGGCGTCAGAACCAGTTCGGCGCCAAAAGCAAGCAGTATGACGCGCCGCTCCAGGCTCATGGTCTCCGGCATGGTGAGGATTAGTTTGTATCCTTTCACCGCAGCCACAAACGCGAGTGCGATTCCTGTGTTGCCGCTGGTGGGCTCGATGAGGACCGTCTTGCCGGGCTGAATCTTGCCGGCGCGCTCCGCCTCGGTGATCATGCTGACGCCGATGCGATCTTTTACGCTGGCCAGGGGATTCTGGCTTTCCAGCTTGGCGACTACATCTGCGACGCAGCCGTCGGTGACTTTGTTGAGCCGCACCAGAGGCGTATGCCCGATCAGTTCCGTGACGTTATTAGCGATCTTCATAGTTTCGTTTCATCCCTCGGGATGGCGTCAGCGCCTTCCCGCTCGCTTCTTCGGCTATGAGTCAAAGACGGTAAGACTACCAAACTACTAGGCTATGCGGAAGAACACAAGCTGGGCGCTGGCGGGGTAGTGGCTCAATTGGAAATCTTCCCGACTGCGCTTCTCAGGAGTCGTCCCGAAGGCCCGCGTTTTCACCAGCGGGACGAGGGATCTCCTGCACCACCTCTTTCAAGTCCTTCCGCTCGCCTTCACTGGCAGGAACCAACGTGGCCACTGGAACTCCGCGCCGCGTGATGCGGATGTTCTCCCCTTGGAAGCCCTGGGACAGTACTCACTCAAGCCAAAACCAGGCTTGAGTAGGCCACCCGTCGGAGGGTTAATTGCTCTCGACCCTCTTACGAGGATTCGTCATCTGCCTTTCCGGGGCCGAGTCCCGCGCTCCTCAAATTCACGCTTGCCGTCTGCAGCTTATAGAGAATCTGCCCCGCCTGTCTGTGGCCAATGTTGCCCGACAGCAGCCGTGTCATGACTTGCATCAGAGCGCGCTGCACGGAGGCCGCATCGTCCAGCGGCGCGGATTCAAACCATGTCTGCCGCGCATGCTCTGCGTTTTTTCTCGCGCCCCGCGCTTGCTGAAGGCGATGGGAATAGCAGTACCGCGTCCCCCTCATGGCGGGGGACCCGCAGCGGGTGGCGTTGTCCATCCAGTGCTGGCATAGCGGGACTGTGGCTGTTCCCATGTTTCTCCAAGTCGCCGGTTGAGTGCGGCAGGAAAGCGAGCCAAACGCGCGATTATTGTTGGCGCAAAAGCGCGCCACGTCGCGCGGCTCGCCCAGACCCTTCGCTGCGCCAAAAGCGCTTGCTCAGGATGACGATCAAGCTGACCCACTACCGGGTAGGCCCCCTCCCCCCATTTTGCAAATTCTTTAGAATCATGGGCTTTGCGGTTTTTTCGTGGCAAATAGCAGTTTCTAAAGAAGATATGTGCTTAATTCTTTTGAATCATGTACTTACTGCCGCGTTTTCGCCTGCATGGGTTTGGGCGGCTCGCGCTCTGCTCCTTGTGCTGGGGCAATGATGGAATGATTTGGCTGTGGAGCGCAAGGTCAGATGTCACAGCGGGCTGTGGAAAATTAACGTGGACATGCTCTTAGCTTACCGAGAGTGCTGAAAAACTAATCTCTGCTGCCGAAAGCGAACCGCAGGCCCTGAACCGCGGCTGGTTTTAAAGACCTGACGGCACGACCGAAGAGGCTGCGGAAAAACTATGCGTGGAGAGACAAACATCCTTCAGCGGCTAAATCCCAAAGACAAGCGGGCTAACCGGCGAGGCTGGGGCCTCATCCCGGTAGCCCGATTGCTTGTGTGATTGCGTCTTGGTTACTCCACTGTCAGGTTGACGGTGGCCGTGTGTTGCAGCCCGCCGCTGGCATTACCCGTGACAGTAACGGTGTACTGCCCCGCCGGCGTGCCGGGAGTGCCGCCGCCACCGCCCGTATTAGTACTACCGCCGCCGCCGCAGGCCACCTGCAAGAGGCATCCGCTGAGCACCACGAAGGCGAGACATAGGCCCAACAGTTTTTGGCGGTTTTGCTTGGCAAAGCCCGTTCCCAGCAGCATGGCGGGAAGGAGCAAACCTAAGGCAAACAAGCCGCCCGACCGGCGCAGTTCCGCGTGCTGCGCCAGGGCCGGTTGGGGCCCAGTCGTTTTCACCGTCAGCGTGGAGCTACCCGTGCCGCCCGCCACCGACATGGCGCCGACCGTACACGTGGGAGCGAGGCTTGCGGTCGAGCTAACACTACAAGTTAACGTGACTCCGGTGACATCGAACCCATTGCCGGAGCTGGTCGTGATGGTCGAAGTGGCCGAACCCGGAGGCGTGACCGTTAGGGACGACGGCGATGGTGACACCTGGAAGTCCGGCGAGCTTATCGTCTCAGTCAGCACTGGCGCGGTGCTGGCGGTAAAATTTGAGTCTCCGCTATAAGTTGCGGTAATGCTGTGGGCGCCGACATTTAACAGCACTGAGACTGTGGCGGCGGACGCGCTGAGAGGAGCGGTGCCGAGGACTGTTGCTCCATCCAGCAAGCTTACCGATCCAGTAGGAGTTCCGGTCGTGCTTGGGGCAACGGTAATGGTGAAAGCAACCGGGGTGCCGGGGTTACCTGGATTGGCTGACGAGGCGATCACGGCGCTGGTTCCCGCCTTTTGGACAGTCTGCGCCAGCGACACGTTGCGCGGCTGGAAATGGCTGTCGCCGGAATAAGCGGCGGAAACGGAGTCCGCCCCCACGGGCAACGCCGTGGTGCTGGCCGAGAACTTTCCTCCGGACAACGGGCCCGATCCGAGGACTGCGCTTCCACTCTGAATCGTAACGGTTCCTGTGGGGGTTCCGGAACCGACCGTGCTGGCATTCACTGTCGCCGTAAAGGTGACTTTCTGACCGTAGACTGATGGACTGCCGGACGACTGCAGGGCCACCGTGCTTCCCTTAGCGTTGAGCAGGACGCTTACCGTGTTGCTGGCGCCGTTAGCCACCGCCAGGTCCATTGCGCCGTCTCCGTTGAAGTCTCCTGCGACAGTTGCGTACGCCAGGTAGCCTGCGCTGAACAGGACAGGCGAACCGAAGGAACCATCGCCTTTGCCGAGCAGCAGACTGACCAGGTTGCCGGGAGCGGATCCCAGCGGCGTACTGGTCAATGCGAGATCGAGTTTGCCATCGCCGTCGAAGTCAGCGGTCACGATCGACGACGGATTGGTCCCGGTGGGATAAGCCGTCGCGGTTTGAAAAGTACCGTCGCCATTGCCAAGAAGCACGCTCACGGTAGCGCTGTTAAAGTTCGCCACCGCAATGTCGAGCTTGCCGTCGCCATTGAGATCTCCGACTGCAACGGACTCGGCCTGGTTCCCCACTGCGTAGTCCACATGAGGGCGGAAGGTACCGTCGCCGTTGCCCAGCAGAAGGCTCACATGGCCGTCCGTATTGTTGACTACGACAAGGTCGAGTTTCTTGTCGCCATTGAAATCGGCCACGGCCACGGAAATGGGGCCGTTCCCAACGGCGTAGCTTACCGCAGGTTTGAAGGTGCCATCGCCATTCCCCAAGAGCACGCTCACGGTGTCGCTGTTAAAGTTCGCGGCTACGATGTCGAGCTTGCCGTCGCCGTTGAAGTCTCCGACCGCGACTGAAACGGGCCCACTCCCAACCGTATGGTCCACGTGGCCCTCGAACGTTCCGTCGCCGTTGCCCAGGAAGACGCCGACGGTGTTGGTTGCATTGTTGGCGACCACCAGGTCAAGATGCTTGCTGCTGGTGAAACTGCCTACTGCCACGGCACGGGGTTCGGTGTTGGTTCCCGTGCTGTACTGAACAGGAGACTGGAAGCTGCCATCCCCGTTCCCCATCACGATGGAAACTGTTCCTGGCCCGCACGGAGAAACCGCACAGTTGCTGTTCGCCACTGCCAAGTCCAGAATGCCGTCGCCGTTAAAGTCACCGGTTTTGACCGAATATGGATTCGGTCCGGAGGGGTAGTCAATGCGCGTCTGGAATGTGCCATTGCCGTTACCAAGAATTACGCTGACGTTGTTCCCACCCGAGTTAGCCACCACCAGGTCCGTCTTACCGTCGCCATTGAAATCGCCCGCGATAATAGAAAAGGGAATGTTGCCGGCGCCGTAGTTTGTTTGCGCCTGGAGGGTACCGTCGCCGTTCCCCAGCAGGATGCTTACCGAGTTTCCATTGCCGTCGGAAACCGCCAAGTCCATCTTGCCGTCGCCGTTGAAATCTCCCGCGACAAGGCTCGTGGGAAACTCCGCAGTAGGATAATCCACGTGAGCCAGCAAGTTCCACGAAACGCCGCTGCTGCCGTTGCTGAGAAGAACGCTAACCGTGTTCCCCAGTTGGTCGGCTACGGCCAGGTCGGGAAAGCCATCGCCATTTAAATCCACGGCGATAACCGAGTAAGGATTCGCTCCTGTGGTGAACTGGAGCTGGCTTTGGAAGCTGCCGTTGCCCATGCCGCGAAGCACGCTCACCCGGTTTGTGTTCGCGTTGCACGCCACTGCCAGATCCAGGAATCCGTCCCCATCCAAATCGGCCACTGCGACGGAAACGGGATTGAAGCTCGTAAAATGGTCAGCGTGGGCCTGGAAGGTGCCGTCTCCCTTGCCCAGAAGCACGCTGACCGATCCGTCAGTGGCATTGGTCACGACGACGTCGAGATTTCCATCCCGGTTGAAGTCTCCGACCGCAATGCCCCACGGGGTATTGCCCGTGGCATAATCCTTTTTCGGCTGGAAAGAGCCGTCGCCGTTGCCCAGAAATATGCTGACGGTGTTGCTGGCCGAGTTGGTGACCGCGATGTCCAGCTTGCCATCGTTGTTGAAGTCTCCTACGGCGACGCCTTCAGGAGTGGTACCGGTGACGTGGTCCACGCGGGCCCGGAAAGTGCCGTCTCCGTTGCCAAGCAGAACGCTGACCGTACTGCTGGATGAGTTGGCTACGACGAGGTCCAGCTTGCCGTCATGGTTGAAATCGCCGTACGCGACAGCCTGCGGATTTACTCCGGTCGCAAATTGAGGCGCTTCTACAAATTGCCCTGCCTGGGCCGCCGCGAATGGCGTAACCAACAGAAATATGGCGAGCCGCGAAAGTATTTGCTTCAAGATCAAGCCTCCACGATGTAGTCCTGGTTGTGTAGTCAGCGGTGACAAATTGCTCATTTGGCCGATGCCTAGCCGGTGGGGTTACTCATGCGCAATGTTGCGCTAAGCGCAGCAGGCCGTGGGCTAGGACACGGCTTAGCGTGGGGGAGTTCAAAAAGAGGGGATTTAGAATCCGCTGGGGCCGCTAATGGGGGTAAGCATGTCGCACCAGTGGCCTGACAACACTATCCTGGACTAACCCATGCAACAATAGCCCTTTTGGGTTAGTTCAGCGGAATTCCGAGTTATCGTCACAGACCGGATCGCACCTGTAAGAAACCAGGAATAACCGGAAAGACCGTCCGATAGCGGCTTTCAAATCTGTGGGGGAGGGCTGAAAGCCGCTATTTGCTGGGGAGAGCAGCCAAGCGTGAAGATTCCGCGAGCTGCTGCTCCACGACCTTGCGGAGGGTGGCGTAGTCTACCGCTCCGCTGAGGAAGTGTCCATTGATGAAAAAGCTGGGTGTACCTGTGAGGCCGAGGCGGATACCCTCCTTGCGATCCAAGCCAACCGCCGCTGCCTCTGCACCAGTGTCTAAACACTTGGCGAAGCTCGCGGAATCCAGCTTCAACCTTTGTGCGTGAACCTTGAGCTGGTCGAAGTCGAGTTCCTTGCTCTGGAACAGTTCGTCATGGAACTCCCAGAACTTTCCTTGCTCTCCGGCGCAGCGGGCTGCTTCCGCAGCTTTCTCGGCGCGGGCGTGCATGGGCAGCGGAAAATCGCGATAAGTAAGCGAAACTTTGTCTCCAAACTCGGCCTGCAGCTTCCTCAGGTCTGGTGACACTTTCTGGCAATACGGGCACTCGTAGTCCGCGAATTCGATCAAGGTTACCGGTGCGTTCCTGGGACCGATCATCTGAGCGGTCTCGACGCCAACGTCAACGCGGGGAGGAGCGAGGGTGACGTAGACGGTAGTCTTAGTGCGCAGAGTGGCTGCATAGGCCGCACGCGCTTTTTCGGTACGGATCTCCCGGATTTTTTCCAGAATCTTGCCGCGCACCACTTCGTAGGGCTGTTCGGTGTCAAGCCCTTCGTAGTACACCTCCATCTGGTCTTCGGTGGGATCTTTTACCAACGGCTTGATGTCGCGATCCACCAACTGTTCGACCGTTAGGTGTTCACTCTTGGCCTTTTGTTCAATCAGTTTCTTATTGATGAGTTCGTCTAACGCCTTGATTTCAACCTGGTAGTACTGATAATGAGCGGACAGCAACTTGGCAGACTCTTCCTG
>JBAVAV010000640.1:0-2912 GCA_049585895.1 Candidatus Sulfotelmatobacter sp.
ATCAGGGTCCGAGTACCCCACGGCGTTAAACTGATGCCTCACCGACACCCGGAGGATCGAGTCTACACAGTGATTTCAGGCGTTTTCTACATCGGTCTGGGCGATCAGTTCAATGCGGAAAAGCTGGAGGCATATCCGCCTGGAAGCGTCGTCGTTCTGCCGGGCAATACGTCTCATTTTCACTGGGCGAAATCAAGTGAGTACGTAACCCAAGTGACGGCGATTGGGCCACTAGGACTTGAATACGTCAGTGCGAACGACGATCCAAGAAGCCACAATCCTTAGGAGGGATCTGCGCGATTTCCGCGACGGAGGATAGATAGAGGCCCGAAGTCTCGATGAAGCCCGACCCGACCAACATACCCGATGGGGCAGGTGGGTCGCCTGCCCTCGCACAGGCAGTGGCTGCGCCTCTCACTCGCGCCGCGATCTTCCTGGTCGCGAAGCTCAATCCCGGCCCGGGAAATCGCGCCACCCTGCGCTCGTTCTGCGGAGACCTCGCTGCTTTGGTGCGCGCCGTGGAATTTCGCGACCTGGAAGGAGGACTTTCCTGCGCCATCGGATTTGGATCCGACGCGTGGGACCGGCTCTTCGGGCAGCCGCGGCCGGCAGAACTACATCCGTTCCGGGAGATCCGTGCGGGAGCGCGGCATGCAGTTTCAACCCCGGGCGACCTGCTATTCCACATTCGCGCCAAGCGCATGGACCTGTCTTTTGAACTGATGACGCAGATCATGGCTCGTATCGGAAGTGCCGTTTCCGCGGTGGACGAGGTGCAGGGCTTCCGTTATTTCGACGAACGCGATCTACTGGGCTTTGTCGACGGGACGGAGAATCCGAGGGGCGCGGCGGCAGCCGAAGCAGTGCTGATCGGAGATGAGGACGCTACGTTTGGGGGCGGCAGCTATGTCATCGTGCAGAAATATCTCCACGATCTTGGCGCATGGAACGCGCTCTCCACTGAAGCACAGGAACGCATCATCGGCCGCACCAAGCTTTCCGATATCGAATTGGACGATTCGGTCAAGCCGACGTCGGCGCACAGCGCGCTCACCACAATCGTCGAGAACGGCAAAGAGATCAAGATCCTTCGTGACAACATGCCCTTCGGCCGGCCGGGTTACGGTGAATTTGGCACTTATTTTATCGGCTACAGCCGTTCGCCTCGCACCATCGAACAGATGCTCGAGAACATGTTCATCGGCCGCCCTCCCGGCAACTACGACCGGCTACTGGACTTCAGCCGCGCCGTGACCGGAAACTTGTTCTTTGTGCCGTCGGCGACATTTCTGGAGAACGTGACCGAAGACCCAAGCCCGCCAGCGGTTGCGGAATCCCCTGCGGCGCCTGCGGCTGTCGAACCTTCTCTATCCATCCCATCTGTACCCAAGGGTTCGCTCCGCATCGGATCTCTCAAAGGAGACGTACCAGATGAATAATCTCCATCGTGAACTTGCCCCCATTTCCGATTCGGCATGGGCCCAAATCGAAGAGGAAACATCACGGACGCTCAAGCGCTATCTCGCCGGACGGCGCGTTGTCGACCTGAAAGGCCCGGCCGGTAGTGCGCTTTCTGCGATCGGTACCGGCCACCTGAAGACAATCGCCGCACCGGCGAAAGGCATCGTCGCGCGCCAACGAGAGGTGAAAGCGTTAGTTGAGCTACGTGTTCCGTTCGAACTGGATCGCAAAGCGATCGACGATGTCGACCGTGGAGCGAACGATTCGGACTGGCAACCCGCGAAGGACGCCGCGCGACAGATCGCCTTTGCCGAGGACGCCGCCATGTTCGACGGGTATGCCGCCGCAGGCATTGGGGGCATCCGTCAGGGCACCAGCAATCCCATCAAGACGCTTCCCGCCGACGTTCGCGAGTACCCCGATGCCATCGCTCAAAGCTTGAGCCAGTTGCGTCTCGTCGGGGTCAATGGCCCCTACTCGGTACTCCTCGGCGCCGACGCCTACACCGCACTCGCCGAAACTAGCGACCACGGATACCCTGTGTTGGAGCACGTCAAGCGGCTGGTCAAAGATCAAATCATCTGGGCGCCCGCCATCGCCGGCGCTTTCGTGGTAACCACTCGTGGTGGTGATTTCGAACTACACATCGGGCAGGACGTCTCCATCGGCTACCTCAACCACAACGATGCCGCTGTCCGTCTGTACCTACAAGAGACATTCACTTTCCTTCTGCTCACGACCGAGGCCGCTGTCGCTCTGGTGCCTCCCGCGAAAGCGAAAAAGGTTTAACACAATGGAGACCATTCCGCGAGATGCACGTTGATCGAGCTAAGAAAACTCTCTTTGTGAAGGAGTAGACACTATGAGCAAGCACCTCGAGTCGCTGTACCAGAATCTTCTCAATGGCAAGCTACCGCATAACCTAAGTTGGAGCGAGGCTGTCGAACTCGTCGAGCATCTGGGCGAGGTCCAACCGCATGGTGGCGATGAACTTGTGTTCCGCGTCGGCACCCAACGCGTCTTTTTCAAGAAGCCGCAGGCCCATGATCTTGGCGTGGAGGAGGTTTCCCGGCTGCGCAAATTATTGAAGGACGCCGGACCGATTGCGCAGCTAGAAGAAGAACCGCCCCAGCCTGGCCGGATGATTGTCGTCATCGACCACCACGCCGCCCATGTCTACCACGATGTCGGTGGAAGTCGTCCAACAGACGAACGCAAGTTGCGACCTTATGATCCTTACAATTTCCATCATCATTTGATTCATCGAAAGGAAGCGCACTACCGTGGCGAGCGCGTACCCGAAGAGGATTCGTTTTATGAGGAGATCGCGAAAGATATCACTCCAGCGAATGAGATCGTCCTCATCGGTCACGCGACTGGAAAGAGCAACGCCGCCGACTTCTTGAAGGAATACTTGAAGACCCATCATCCCGACATTTCTCGACGGGTCA
>JBAVAV010000641.1:0-6090 GCA_049585895.1 Candidatus Sulfotelmatobacter sp.
GGCGGTGGTGTTGATCGAGAAGAGCGAGAACAATAAGAACGACAAGAAAGCTCGAAAGAAGTGATCGTCTGCCAGTCTTAGCCCTGCGAAGAGAAGGTCACTTCACCCTTTCGAATTCTCCCGCCGGTTTCTGATGTCGTTCGCGAGCCGCTTCCACCAGGGCGCGGAAGATGGCGCGGGAGGGTTCGTCTTCCTCGACGGAGCGCTCGGGGTGCCACTGCACTGCCAGAACAAAATGATCGGGAGAAGTTCCTTCCAAGGCTTCGATGATGCCGTCGTCGGAGCAACGGGCCACGATGCGCAGGCCGTCTCCGATCACGCCGGCAGATTGGTGGTGGGAAGAGTTGACGGGCAACGTGAGTTTTTCTCCCCGCCCTAAAATCTCTGCCAGCTTAGAATCCTTTTCAATCTGCACGTCGTGGGCGAATGCGACTTTCTTTCCCGCCTCGTGGCTCACGCGCGTCCGCAAGTCTTCCGGAAGGAAATCCGGGATGTGCTGGACAAGCGAGCCGCTGCGGTAGACGTTCAAGCTCTGCAGTCCATAACAGATGCCGAGGACGGGCTTGCGCATGTTGTAGGCGTCCTGCAGCAAGAGGTCGTCGACGTTGTCGCGGCGCGGGTCGGCGGCGGCGGTGTGTGGGGAACGTGGGGCGTCGAACTTGGCGGGATCGATGTCTGCATTGCTGCCCGGCAGCAGAACCCCGTCGCAACTCTCGATGATTTTTATGACATCCGCGGGCGTCTGATCGAGCGGTATGCGGACCGGCTTCCCGCCGGCAAGCTCGACGGCGCGTTCGTACTGCGGAATCGCGCGCTCGGCGTAGTCGCGATCGCCGGAATGCGGCATGGGGATGGCAATGCGAGGCGGCATGATCCGATTGTAGCTTGACTCCTTCTGCCGGCGGCCGGGAAGCGCACCTCGCTTTGCTCGGCGGACAGCCGAGGCGGCTGTCCCCACATGTTCCGGTTAGCTCACGCGCTCAATTGCAGCCAGAGTTTTCATCTGGCGATAATGGCGGACTTCCATGGTGAGCGCAAGCACGAGAATGATTCCGCCCGCGACCAAGGCCGCGGGCAGCGCAAACACCCGATAGGCGATCGTCATATTCGGCTGGACGTGGTGCAGCGCGGCAATGCCGGCCGTTGCGACAATCCCCAGCAGCAGGCTCACGGCAAACGAGATCAATGTGCCAATGAAAGTCACGAGCAGGACACGCACCGGGATCAGATACCAGCGGGGCGGGCGCGGGCTGGGACTCTGGGGCACGTTCTTAACCTACACCATTCCCCGGGAAGAGGGTCCGGTCCTCGTCGCGTGGTGTAGCTTGTCGAACTCGCGCAAGGTGCAACTCGGCTAAGACCCCGCCTGCAACTGGCCCTCTTTTTCTTCGCCCTACCGACTCGCTGCCGGTATTTCGGCACTCGCCGCGCCTCAGGGCAAACACTGGACTTGCGGCCCCGCTGCTATAGCTGAAAGATGATTATTCACAGTTTCCGAAATTTCCACAGTGTTCCGCTCGGAACATTTCTTCGCAGCCCATGTGTTCCGCTCGGAACACTTGCTCCGAACGTTCCGGCCGGAACACTCCCCCTCTCGCTCGCCTGACGGGCGACCGGCGAGCGCTAGTGTATAAATAGTGAGCATGTCTCAGGCAGCGCCAGCCATTACGCGGAGCCCCGCGGAGGTTGTCCGTTTGACGCCGGTTTCGCAGGCGCCCAACGGCATCTGTTATGCCGTGGCCGGGGAGACCGCCACCGGCTCGTTCGACCTGGAGCGCATGATTGGCGCGGTGCCCACCCGGGCCGCGGCCGCGCTCGACCGCAAGGCTTATTATTTTGTCCCGCTGACCGTGAGCCAGGGCGAGGAAACTCTGATCGCCGACCGCTATGATGTTTCCCTCAGCGACAACGCCGTCTGCCACCGCAACCTGAGCCTGGGCGATTCGCAGTGCGTGTTCATCTCCACCCGGCTGATGGACGATAAGTTTTCAGTGGCCTTCGAGTTCTACATCAATGTGGGCCATGCGCTGGTGGAATGCGTCGGGGTGTCGCAGGAATTCAGCGAACTGGTGTGGAAGCAGGTGGAGGGCGGAGCGCGCGGCGAAACCTCACTCGATGCCTGGGAGGCGCGCAAACTGGGCGCCGCGGGAGGGCCCGACACCGAGCGTTTCAAGAATGAGTATTTCGAGGCCACGTTCTCGGATACGATCTCGATCTACCTGCTGTCGCTTTACCTCGACGTGGATTACTACGATCTGCGGGAGCGGGATTACCCGCTGCTGGCGCCGGCTGCGCTGGCAGAGCGGTTGAGGAAAGTGGCGGAGCTGTTTCCGCCGAATGCGGGATATGAGTTTGCGGTGCTGTACAAGCGGCGGGGATAGGGTTTCTGTCGCGGCTGTGGGCCGTAACAGACATAAGAGCAGGTTCCTCGACTTGCCGTCGCTTCGCTCCGGCGGCGCTCGGAATGACAACCGCAACCAGCTTCTACTTGTTCGCAAGCACGAAGTTGACCGCGCTTACCTTGTCGGTGCTGACTGTGACCGACTTTTCCCAAGTGCGAGGATCGGTGAAGACCGGGCGTTGTACCGCGCGTTCGGTAAGCACGTCGTAGGCTTGTTCCTTCCCGGCGAGACCCCAGCCTTCATGCCAGGCCACGATCTGATAAGTTCCGGGAGGAACGTCGGTGAATTCAAAGTTTCCGCTTTCATCGGTAACGGCGTAGTAGGGATGCGCGACCACGAACATTTCAGCGTTCATCCAGACGTGGCCGCCATTGCAGCGAAGATTCACCAGCCCCGGCGTAGACATTGTGCGCGAAACGACTTTGTTCACGAACGGAAACGGCAGATTGAACGTGGCGGCGCCATCCATGTGTATGGTGTGCAGGGTGGCGTCAGAACTTTGCATCTGCAGAGCCGCATTTTCCGGTACGAGGAGAATGTGGGGGATATAGTGGCAATGCCTCTGGTCGAGGTGCCGGCGCGGCTCGGGCAGATCCAGGGCTTTCCCGGCTGAAATGTTCTTCAGATAAACGACGGTGTTGGCCACGCCACCTTGCGGGCCAATGAGCAAGCGCTCGAGATCAGCGCTTTTCTTCGACTCCGGATCGCAAATTTGCGGATCTTTGGAAATCGGCAACTGAGTCAGATGGGGAACCGGCCCTGACCATTTGACAGTGCCGGAAATCGTACCGCCATTGGTAACGGGAACGACCCGGTAATCGCCCTGGGCGACGGCCGAGGCGGCGGCCGCCAAAATAAAAGCCAGCAGAAAGAAACGATTCACGAACTCACGCATGCACGACTCCCAGACCCGTTCGGGTTGCAAGTAGCTGGTTGCAACCCGCGAGCTGAAATTTAGGAACTACCTGTTCTTGCGCGCACCTGCTTGCAACCCGCATCGCGGCCGGTGCTGCACAGGATCCCGCCCGAGTGCGGGACAGCACCGATGTTTGCGGTCCCTGTTGGTCCGGTATTCTCGTTCCAACAGAGTGGTTCCAACCAGAAAGCGCCGTCGCGACAGACCGGTGATGGGATTGGAATCAGCATTAGGTTGCTCTATTCTTGGGCAGAAGTCGAGATTACGAAGGTCATGCATCGGCCGCGTAAGACGAACCCACAACCCCAGGCCGGCGCAGACAATCGTACCGGCCACGTCTTCGGACCCAATTCGTAGCTCAAATTCCGAGCTCAACAATCAATCATCGAAAATTGGGAAGAGAGACTTTACAATCAACCTCCCATGCCGGTGATTGTGCGATCGTTCGCCAAGATTAATCTCGGGCTGCGCATTGGCGCGGCGCGGGCGGATGGATTTCACGATTTGTTGACCGTTTATCAGACGATTGATCTGCACGATGTGATTCGGGTGAGAGTGGGGCCGGGCACCGGGATTGAGATTCGGTGTGGTGACCCGCGTGTTCCGACGGATGAATCGAACACGTGCTATCGCATCGTGGAAATGGCGATGCCGGCTTTGCGGGCGCGCGGGCGTGTAGTGATTGAGATTGAGAAGCGTCTGCCGGTACAGGGTGGGCTGGGCGGGGCTTCGTCGAACGCCGTGGCGGCGCTGCTGGCATTGGAACGGGCGCTGAAGAAATCTCTTTTGCCTGCCAAGAGGCTGTGCATTGCCTCTGAGGTCGGGTCGGACCTGCCGCTGTTTCTGGTGGGTGGTACTGTGCTGGGGTTGGGACGCGGGGAGCAAGTGTATCCGCTACCCGATTTGCCGGCGACGGCGTGCGTGGTGATGACGCCGGAGGTGGGGGTTTCGACGCCGAAGGCATTTGCGGCGTGGGACCGGAAAATGGCTGCCCGCCCCCAGGGGCGAACCCCGTCCTTGTCTCGTGATGTTGATGCCGATCCCAAATTGACGCGTCAGAACTCATCCGATAGAATGGTTGGGCTCGGTCGCGCGCTGTCGGCGTGGTTGAGCGAGCCTTACTCCGGTGCTCCTCGCAGTGGGAGGGGCCGGGCCGAGAACCCGCTTCTCGAGCTTGTCCGGGCCGGGATCGCAAACGACTTCGAAGAGGTCGTCTTTCCTGAGTATCCCGAACTGCATGAAGGGAAGCTTGCGCTGGAGCGCGCGGGCGCGCAATATGCGTCCCTGTCGGGTTCCGGGTCCGCCTTATACGGATTGTTTTCGTCGCGTGACGCCGCCGCCAAAGCGTCTGCCACGCTGCGGAGGCAGGGCTGGGAAGTGCAGGCGACGGTTACGCTGACCCGGCGGTCGTACGGGAAGAAGATTTTCGGTTGACGATTTCCGATTGCCGATTTTTCGGGGCGCGATACACTAGGGGCGCCAGCCAGATCTACAATCGGAATTAGCAATCGCACTGGGCCGTCGACTAATGGTAGGTCAAGTGCCTTTGGAGCACTTTGTCTAGGTTCGAATCCTAGCGGCCCAGCCAGAAAATCAGCTATCGGCCTTCAACTATCAGCTTTCGGCTTGTGCACGAGAGTTGACGGCAGCGGGATCGGCTGATGGCTGAAAGCTAAAGGCTGAGAGCTCACTATGGCAACTTTAGTCACGCCGACCGAGAAAGCGGAGAGAGCCGAGAAGAAGGCGCCTCCGATGCCGGAAGAAAAACCGGAGCGCAAGCCGCGTGGGCGCGTGGACGAGAAGTTCAAGATTTTCAGCGGCACGGCCAACGAACTGCTGGCTGACGAGGTCTGCAACTTTCTTGGCATGCCGCGCGGCCAGGCCATGCTGAAGCGGTTTGCGGATGGCGAGGTGTACGTACAGATTCAGGAAAACGTTCGCGGCTGCGACGTATTCGTGATGCAGCCCACCTGCCGTGTGGTGCACGATGGCGGCAGAAGCACCAGCGTGGACGAACATCTGATGGAGCTATTGCTGATGATCGACGCGCTGAAACGCGCGTCGGCGCGGCGCATCACGGCGGTGATGCCGTACTTCGGCTACGCCCGGCAGGATCGCAAGGACAAGCCGCGGGTACCGATTTCCGCGAAGCTGGTGGCGGATCTGTTGACCACGGCGGGGGCGCACAGGGCGCTCATCGTGGACCCGCACACGCCACAGATACAGGGTTTCTTCAACATTCCGGTGGACCATTTGTTCGCTTCCCCGGTGTTGGTGGACCACTTCAAGAAGTTGAGTTTGCCCGACCTGACGGTGGTTTCGCCGGATGCGGGAGGCGTGGAGCGCGCCCGCTTCTTCGCGAAGAAAGTCTCCGCCGCTCTGGCCATCGTCGACAAACGGCGGGTCGAGATGAATGTTGCGGAAGTGATGCACGTGATCGGCGATGTCAATGGCCGGACTTGCCTGATCATTGACGATTTGATCGACACAGCTGGGACGCTGGTGAAAACGGCCTCGGCTCTATTGGAAAATGGCGCGATCGAAGTCTATGCCTGCGCCTCCCACGCGGTGCTTTCGGGCCCGGCGGTAGAGAACATACATAAATCGGTGATCAAGGAAGCAGTGATCACCAATACCATCCCGCTCACGGCCGAGGCCGATGCAGCGCGCACGGAAAAGGGCGGCAAGATTACCGTTCTTTCGATCGCGGGGTTGATTGGACGGGCGATTCAATCCATTCACGAAGAGACTTCAGTCAGCAAGTTATTCATG
>JBAVAV010000642.1:0-6131 GCA_049585895.1 Candidatus Sulfotelmatobacter sp.
CTGCAGCACGCCGTCGGGCATGGACTTGGGGGAGAGTATGAGGCTCCGCTTTTCGGGGCATATTCCAAGAAGGTTGGCATGTGGCTGTTTCTGGCCTCGGACTCGCTGACCTTCGGGGCGCTGCTGGTTGCTTTCAGCTATAACCGCATTTCCAATCCGGCATGGCCGACGCCGTTCCACGCTGAGAGCATTGCCAACGCGAGCATCATGACCGCGTGCCTGCTTTCCAGTTCCCTGACCATGGTGCTGGGCGTGCTCGCTGCCAAGCGGGGGGACACGAACTGGACGCGCAACTGGCTGCTGGCCACGATGGCTTTTGGCACAGCATTCATTGTGTTGCACGGCATGGAGTGGACCAAGCTGATCGGCGAGGGCATGATGCCGTGGAAGAATCCCTGGGCAGCGACGGTGCCGCAGTTTGGCGGGACCTTCTTCACGCTGACCGGGATGCACATGCTGCACGTAACGATCGGCGTGGTCTACCTGGGCGTGGTCGCCTTCAGGAAGAAGTTTCTGCCGGTTCTGGCGGTGATCTGGCTGGTGGGATGGTGGCTAATCCCCTCCGACAACTTTTTTCACTACGGTATCCACGCCTTGGGCCTGTGCCTCATTGTTGCGCTGGTGATCCTATTCCTCAAGCCGAAAGTCTACGACGCGCAGGATGTGGAGGTTTCAGGTCTCTACTGGCACTTCGTGGACCTGGTGTGGATGTTCATTTTTCCGCTGGTGTATTTGATGTCGACGAGGATCTAAGGCGAACGGGTTTCGGGAATTCGGATTGGGTGCGGCTTCAGCCGCCCTGGGGGAGAACACGATGCACGACGCGGCATTACATGACGACAGCAAGGGCCAATATTTCTGGGTGTGGGGCGCGCTGCTGGTTTTAACCGTAGTCGAGATCATCCTTGCCTATAGGCAGGTGTTTCAGCCGGTCGCCATGTTGGAAGTGCTGCTGGCGCTTTCCGTGGTGAAGTCGGCGCTGATTATTGGCTACTTCATGCACTTAAAGTTTGAGAGCGCGCTCATGCGCTGGATGGTTACCCTTTCGGTAGTAGGGTGTTTCATAATCATGTATTTCTTCTTCTTCCCTGATGCGGGGCGTATCCTGAACCTGGGAGTAAAGTGAGCGAGCTATGAAGCTTTGCGGTACAAGACGTGCGCTGGTACTTGTGCTCCTGATGTTGGGATGCTGGAGCGGACCTGCGTTCGCCCAGGGCTGCGCCATGTGCTACGCCAATGCGAAGGCTGCACCGAAGCAGGCGCAGCGCACATTGAATCGAGCGATCTTTGTGTTGCTTGTACCTCCTTTAGGAGCGATGACCTTCGGTATTGGCTTGGCCTTTCGTTACGGCAAGCGGCGGGATCGGGAGAACGAGAACGATTCCGAGGATTCCCGGTAGACGCCGTCTCGCAAGTCGGTCCAAGTCGTCTGCCCACCCCCGAAAAGAAGCGTGAGAAAACTACTCTTTCGTCCCGCTGGGACTCCCTCCTTACTCGCTTTCACCCACGGCTTGCGCCGTGGGCTGCATTCTAACGCCGCTTCGCGGCTAGAACCTTCGCGTGCTTTGCGGTTTAGAGCTTTTAACCGCAAAGATCGCAAAGGAATGCCGCAAAGGTCGCAGAGACGTACTTGATTCTCGTGACATTTTTTGGATTCTGGTCCACATCGATCCACTGCCAAACCTTGCCCCTCCCGAAACCACTAATCGGTTCTGCTTTATAATAGAAAGATTCGGCAACACTTCTGGAAGCCGCTGTGGTGTGCCCACACGGCTTTGCCTGTGCTGCCGCCTTTCTAACCGATGTCCAGTGAAAGCATTGTTGTCCGCGGGGCCCGCGTTCATAACCTCAATAACATTGATTTTGAGGTGCCGCACAATACGTTGACGGTGGTCACTGGAGTCTCCGGCTCCGGCAAGTCTTCGCTTGCCTTCGATACGATTTATGCCGAGGGACAGCGACGCTATGTGGAATCGCTCTCGGCGTACGCCCGGCAGTTTCTCGAGCGCATCGAGAAACCGGATGCCGACAGCATCGACGGCATCGCTCCGGCCGTGGCCATCCGACAGAAGAATACGACGCGCAATCCTCGCTCGACAGTAGCGACCGCCACCGAAATCTATGACTACCTGCGGCTGCTGTTCGCCCGGGTGGGCCGCACCTATTGCGCGAAGTGCGGACGCGAAGTGAAGAAAGATACGGTGGATGAAGTAGCGGATGCCATTCTCGCGCTCGATCCAGAGACGCGGCTACAGGTGCTATTTCCCTTGCAGGTAATAGACGCCGGGGCACTGGGCAAAGAAGCAAGCAGCGGCAAGTCGAAAAAAAAGAGCTCCGCGCCGGTGCAACTGAGTGATCAGCTCAAGACGCGGCTCTTCGATTTGCGGAAGGCGGGCTTTAATCGCCTGTATCAATCAGGTCAGGTATTTGAATTCTCGACACCGGAGTCGCTGCTGGATCTCGACTTTCACAAGCCTGTCTTCCTGCTGGTGGATCGTGTGACCGTTTCTCCGGAGTCGCGGACGCGGATTGTTGACGCGATTGAGACGGCATATCGTGAGTCGGGCGAAGTGATTTTTGAAATTCCTCCGCGCGACGATCAGCCAGCGCGCCAGTTACGGTTTGCCCAGCGCTTCGAGTGCAAAACCTGCAATGTTCGCTACGAAGAGCCGGAGCCGCGTCTATTCTCGTTCAACAATCCGTACGGGGCGTGCCCGCGTTGCCAGGGATTCGGCAACACCATTGACTTCGACCTGGACCTGGTTATCCCGGACAAAACAACGACTCTGGGTGAGGGCGCGATTGAGCCCTGGACCAAACCAAAGTACCGGCCGCTGTTCACCGATCTGAAGCGGTTCGCCAAGGAATTTGGCATTCCGCTGGATGTGCCGTGGGAGGAACTCGAACCGGAGCACAAGGAACTGGTTCTTGTCGGTGAGGGAAAATTTCCCGGAATCCGCGGTTTTTTTCAGTATCTGGAGCGCAAGAAATACAAGCTACATATTCGCGTCTTTCTTAGCCGTTATCGCGGATACTCGACGTGCTCGGCATGCAACGGCAGCCGCCTGCGTTTAGAAGCACGCCAGGTCAAGATCAACGGCCGTAATATTTGCGAAATCTGCGCCCTGACGGTGGAGGATGCCGCGAAGTTCTTCGCTGAAGTTCAGTTGAGCGCGGAGGAAGCGGAGATCGCCGACAAGTTGCTCCAGGAAATTCGTGAGCGGCTGCGCTTCCTGAACGATGTTGGCCTCGAATACCTAACGCTCGACCGGCTCTCTTCCACTCTTTCCGGGGGCGAGGCGCAACGCATTCAGCTGGCGACTTCTCTCGGTTCGCGGCTCGTGGGAACGCTTTATGTGCTCGACGAGCCTTCGATCGGACTGCACCCCCGGGACACTCACCGGCTGATCAAAATTCTTCACGATCTGCGGGACTTGGGAAACACGATCCTTGTCGTGGAGCACGATCCCGATATCATGCGCACCTCCGATCGTATTCTCGACCTCGGTCCGGGAGCGGGAGAGAACGGCGGCAAGCTAGTGGCGGCAGGAACGTACGACGAGATTCTCCACGACTCCGCCTCGCTTACCGGGCGCTATCTCTCCGGGGACTTGCGCATCCAAATGCCGGCGGTTCGGCGGAAGCCTGGCATCCAGCAGATCAAGATTCGCGGGGCCCGCGCCAACAACCTGAAGAATGTCGATATCAACATTCCGTTGGGCATGATCGTCGCCATCACCGGAGTCTCGGGATCCGGCAAGTCGACCCTGCTGCATCAGGTTCTCTATCGGGCCCTGGCCCAAGCCAAGAAGCAGCCCGAGAATGGCTCCCTCACGGGCCCGACCACGTGGGACAGTCTGGAAGGCTGCCAGTTCATTGACGAAGTCGTGCTGGTCGATCAGTCACCCATCGGCCGCACTCCGCGCTCCAACCCAGTGACGTATATCAAGGCATTCGATGTTATCCGCGACCTGTTCGCGTCGCTGCCGGAGGCCAAGAAGCGGGGCTTCTCGGCGGGCCACTTTTCCTTCAACATTCCCGGAGGCCGCTGTGAAAACTGCCAGGGCGACGGAACCGTGACCGTGGAGATGCAGTTTCTGGCGGACGTGGAACTAATTTGCGAAGAGTGCAAAGGCACGCGCTACAAGCCACAGGTGCTGGAAGTGCGCTACCGCGGCAAGAACATTCACGAGGTGCTGAATCTTACCGTGAAGGAAGCGCTGAGGTTCTTTGCCGAAGCTCCGAAGCTCACGGAGAAGTTGCGCGTGCTGGAAGAAGTCGGGCTGGGATACCTGCGGCTGGGCCAGTCGGCGACAACGCTTTCCGGGGGCGAAGCGCAGCGCATGAAGCTGGCTGCCCATCTGCAACCGGCCGGACGGGAAATGGGACGCTCCGGCACCCGAGCATACGACGCTCGCCGCAAGCGACGGCTGCTCTACATTTTCGACGAACCCACAACCGGCCTGCATTTCGACGACGTCAGCAAACTCCTGGCCGCGTTTCGCCGTCTGATTGATGCAGGTGGTTCGATCGTGGTGATCGAGCACAACCTGGAAGTGATCAAAACGGCCGACTGGGTGATCGATCTCGGACCGGAAGGCGGATCGCGCGGCGGAAACGTAGTCGGCGCAGGATCGCCGGAGGTTATTGCGAAGCTGCCCGGCTCCTACACCGGAAAGTATCTGGCGCGTATGTTGAATGGCAATGGAGCGTCGCGTTCCAATGGAAGCAAGTAAGGTTCTCGCGGTCGGAATGCTGTGGGCGGCGGCTCTTACTGCCCGGGCCCAGGACTCAAGCAAGGACACGAACCAGCCCTCACCGCAAGGAGCGTCGCAGTCTGCCCCTTCGCAGACAGACCCAGGCCAGCCTGAAGGACCATCGTCGAACAAGCCGGTCCCGGAAAAGCCAGTCCAGGAAAGAACTGGGCCTAATTCCAGCCGCACTATCCGGCACTACAGAGTTCCAGTTGACGATTCCCAGTCCGTGGAACTCACCCAGGCGGAAGACGCGATTCAAAAACAAAACTACGCGGCCGCCGAAACACTTCTGCGCAAGGCTGTCGATCGCGATCCGAAGAATTACGTGGCATGGTTCGACCTTGGCTTCGTCGAGAATGCTTTGGCAAGAATCGATGAATCCGTCGCGGCCTATCGCAAGTCAGTGGCGGCGAAGCCCGATGTATTCGAATCGAATTTGAACCTCGGGCTACAGCTGGCCAAGACGGGCCAGCCCGATGCGGAGCATTTCCTGCGCGCGGCTACTCTGCTGAAACCCACCGGCCAGGCTGCCGAAGGCCAGTTCCGGGCGTGGTTGTCGCTAGGCCATGTGCTGGAGAAATCGAAACCGGAGGAGGCGCTGACGGCTTATGAGAATGCCGCAACGCTGCAACCCAAGGATGCCGAGCCGCACATTTCCGCCGGGCTGTTGCTCGAGCAGGCGGGCAAGTTCGGCGATGCCGAACAGGAGTACAAACAGGCGCTCGCGCTCGACTCAAAGTCTTCGGATGCGCTCACGGGGCTGGCGAACATCTACATGCGCGGCCGCCGGTTTACCGAAGCGGAAGAGTATCTGCGCAAGCTGCTGGCCGCGCAGCCTGACTACGCGCCAGCAGAGGTTCAACTGGGGCGCGTTCTGGCAGCAGAGGGAAAGAACGACGAGGCCATCGTCCACATGCAGGCGGGCATCAAACTCACTGGGGGTGATGAGTCCGCGCAACGCGATCTCGCCGATCTCTATGCCACTGCTGGAAAGAACGAGCAGGCCGAGTCGGCATACCGCGGGCTGTTGGCGTCCTCTCCCAACGACCCACAACTTCATCGAAGCCTGGGTCAAGCCTTGCTGCGGCAAAAGAAGTTTCCTGAAGCCGAAAAGGAGTTTCTGATGGTGGTGAAGCTGAAGTCAAACTTCGGCGAAGCCTATGGCGACCTGGCCTTCGCGGCCAGCGAGAACAAAGAATATCCGCTCGTGATTCGCGCTCTTGAAGCCCGGGGCAAGCTTTTGCCGGAGGTGCCGACGACGTATTTCTTGAGGGCCTCGGCCTACGATCACCTGCACGATCTCAAACAGGCCGCTGCCAACTATCACCTCTTCCTCAACAGTGCCAATGGGAAGTATCCTGAGCAGGAGTGGCA
>JBAVAV010000643.1:0-1875 GCA_049585895.1 Candidatus Sulfotelmatobacter sp.
CTTCAACGATATGCGCTGCGTCGAGGTTATGGTGACGCTCGCGAACGGCAAGGTCGTCGGTGGCGCCAACATGTGGAACACCGCGGCACTTGAAGTGCGATCCGCAGAGGGGACGTTCCAGGTCCGCTTCGACGGGATCGACGTATCGGAGTCATAAGCGATGGACGCGCTATCGACCGACGACTTCGGCTCGCTCGGCGAGCCGGAGCCGGATACGGCGCCGCGCACGCTCGATATGGATATCGACGTGACCTTTCAGAAAAAGCGCTTCACCTCGCTCCACCTCGAGGAGCCGACCGCCAAGATGCTGGAGCGCGCCGAGATCGAACTGAATACGACCAACCCGACGCCATACACCATGCGGCGATACCAGATCGCGCTGGTCGCCTCCGTAGCGCAAGTGCCGCGCGAGGTCGTGCTTGAATTGCGCCATAGCCAGTTGCAGGAGGCGTTCGATTTTTTAGCCGTCTTGCTCGATCGTTCCCCGAAGGATGGCGGGACCTAATCGCCGACCTGACGCGCTTCTGGGGATGGGGACCGCACGACGCCTGGAGCCTAACCGGATCGCAACTGATCTGGTGGGCCGAGCAGTCGAACCGGATCGCCGAACGCGAGCGACCGCAGGATAGCTGATGGCTGGTTACAGCGTTACCTATAGCGTCGTCGATAACGCGACGAAGCAGATCGACGCGATCAACCGTCGCGTCGCACAAATGCGTGCGCCGATGGAACGCATGCAACGCTCGGTTACGCGCTTTGTCGATGTCTCCGGTCTCCGCAAGGTCGCGACCGGCTTCGATTGGATTTACAAGGCGGCGGGTAGCGTTCTCCGCACCCTGACCGCGATCGTGCCGGTTATGGGCGCCATTACCGGCGCCGCGTCGATCGCCGGCATGGTCAAGCTGGTGCAAAGCTATGCGTCGTGGTCGCACGAGCTTGTCCAGGCTGCCGATAATATCGGCATGACCACCCAAGAGCTTCAACGCTTTCAGGACGCAACGCGGCTTGCCGGCGGTCGCGCCGAGGACATGACCGATGGCCTAAAGTCGCTCCACGACAAGATATCCGACCTCGCGATCGGCAAGGGCAACGTCGGCGAAGCCGCCCAGATGCTCAACCGCTTGGGCGTCAATATCCGCGACGCGAACGGACACATCAGAACCGCCGCCGATCTCATGCCCGAGCTGGTCCGCAAGATCGGCGAGATGCGCGATCCGGCCGACCGCGCGCGCTTCGCGACCGAACTGCTCGGCGCGCAAGGCGATAAGCTGGTCGAGACGTTCCGCCAATCGAGCCAGAGCTTTTCGCAATGGTTCAACGATGTCAGCCGGTATAAAGACCTAACCGACGAACAAAAGCGCAGCCTCCAGCTATTCACCGAGGCGCAAGGTCGGCTCGGCGTCGCGTTCGACCGGCTCGGCCAGCAGATATCGGCAATGGTCGCGCGGGACTTCGGTCCGCTGCTGACCCGCTTCGCCGAATTCGTCGAGAAGCATACACCCGAGATACTCGCCGCCGTTGACAAGCTATCGACGCAATTCGCCGCGTGGATCGGCAGTATCGACTGGTCGAAGGTCGAGGCCGGCGTGAACAGCTTTATCGAGTCGCTAAAGTGGCTCGTGAACAACCTGGACACGATCAAGACCGTTGCCGAAGGCATCGCGATCCTGTTCGCGACGAAGTGGGCGCTCGGCATGGTCGCGGATATCGGCAAGGTCGTGACCTCGCTCGGAACCGCCGGAGGGACGACCGGCCTGATCGGCTCGCTCGCCGCCGTTACCACCGCCGCCGGTCTCGCGTATCTCGCATGGCAGAAAGCGCAGAACCCAGAGACCTACAATCCGAAGAACCTCTCGCCGAATTCGCCTTTCTGGC
>JBAVAV010000644.1:0-9911 GCA_049585895.1 Candidatus Sulfotelmatobacter sp.
GTGGTGAAATGGTTTTGATGGAACTCAACAACAAACGCGTGCTGGTGGTGGGCCTGGGAAAGTCCGGAGTGGCGTCGGCATTGTTCTTGAAGGCGCGCGGGGCGCGGGTGACGGTCTCCG
Source organism: Candidatus Sulfotelmatobacter sp. (assembly GCA_049585895.1). Taxonomy (GTDB): domain Bacteria; phylum Acidobacteriota; class Terriglobia; order Terriglobales; family Acidobacteriaceae; genus Sulfotelmatobacter. The sequence goes on from JBAVAV010000644.1 coordinate 121, forward strand.
ACACCAAGAGCGGAGACGAGCTCCGCAACGAGATTCCCATGCTGCTCGATCACGGCATCACGGTTGAGACCGGCGGGCATGGCGAACGCACATTTCGCGGCCAGGATCTGATTGTGGTGAGCCCGGGCGTCCCTGTAGATGCGCCGCTGCTGGCACAAGCGCGCGCCATGGGCGAGACCGTAATCGGCGAAATTGAACTGGCGGCGCAATTCTTGCCGGGTCTGCTCGTCGCCATTACAGGATCGAACGGTAAGACCACGACGACCGCGCTGACGGGCGAGATCATGACAGCCGCCGGATTTTCTGCGCTTGTCGGCGGCAACATCGGTACGCCGGCCATTTCGCTGGCCGAGCGGGCCCGGCCCGAGACCGTGATCGTGCTCGAGGTATCCAGCTTTCAGTTGGAGACGATTCAGGCGTTCCGCCCGAAGGTCGCGGTGGTATTGAACGTGACGCCCGACCATCTGGACCGGCATCGTACATTCGAAGCCTACGTGGACGCGAAGGCTCGCATTTTTGAAAACCAGCGGGCCGATGACTTCGCCGTGCTCAACGCAGACGATGCAACGTGTGTGACGATGGCGGCGCGAACTAAGGCGCAGGTGTTCTGGTTCAGCCGTCAGAAAGAAGTGACGCAGGGCGCATGGGTTCGCGAGGGAAACATCCTGTTCCGCGGCGGTGAGGCTGAACAGAAAACGTCCCAGCGCGAGATCATGCAGGTCTCCGAGATTGCTCTGAAGGGCGGGCACAATCTCGAGAACGTTCTGGCGGCGGTGTGCGCGGGCGTGCTGATGGGATGCGCGCCGGGAAAGATTCGCCAGGCGGTGCGCGAGTTCAAGGCGGTCGAGCACCGTTTGGAATTTGTGGCGACGATCCGGGGTGTGGATTATTACAACGATTCGAAGGCAACGAATGTAGATGCGACGATCAAGGCGCTGGAGTCCTTTCCCGCGAACATCCACCTCATTCTCGGCGGCAAGGACAAGGGCAGCGACTACAGCGTGCTCAACGATCTGCTGCGGCAGCGGGTGAAGCGCGTGTACACGATCGGCGCGGCCGCGGCGAAGATCGAGTCGCAGATCGTTTCCTCGAAAAACGGCGGCCCTGAGATCGTGCATGCCGAGACACTGGAGAACGCAATCCGCAAGGCGAGTGGCGTGGCACAAGCGGGCGACGTGGTGCTGCTGGCTCCCGCGTGCGCGAGCTTCGACCAGTTCAAGAATTATGAGCACCGCGGGCAGGTGTTCAAAAAGATCGTGCGGGGAGTCTGAGATGGGTGTATGATTTTAGGCCGCCGACGACACTAACGCAGAATGGCGATGGAACCTGCTTGGTCGGATCGCGCTCTTGCGAAACACTTACCGGGCCCTCAATCGGGGATGCACGTCCCGCCATATTACGGTCTGTATGGAGAGAGAGGTCGCCATGAAGTTCAGAGATGTAACAACAATCGTGTCGTTTATATTCCTTGCGATTGCTGCGTATTCCCAAGACAACAGCTGCGCTTACACATTCACCTATCCGGCGGCACAGTTCAGCCTTTGTGTGACGGTTTGGGGAACTCTCGCGAGTATTCAAAGTCCAATCGGCGTAAACCATCTGGACGCGGCGCAACCGGTGGAAGGGTGGTCGTCGTTTATTCTGGACGATGCTGGTGGCCAGGATGGCGCGACGGTGATCCCGGGTCTGGATACCCTGTCGTGGACGTCGCCACCCACGGTTACTCAGCCGAACGGACCGGGTACACTTCCGCTGCTATTTGCGTATGGTGATGGCGAAAACTTTCAGGAGGCTATAACCGCTCTGCCCTATGAGCGGACAATCGCTCTGGCGCTCAGAATCCGTTCTTGTGGGGACTGTTTCTGGTCCGGAACCGTGTCCAGGGTGGCGAATATTCGCGCGGACGGAAACAGCACCAGCAATTTCGCGCATTCTTCGTTTGCCGCCTTCGGGTATGTCACACATGGCGTGATGCTCAGCGTGCCTGAAATGGGGGCGGCCTTCGGGTGCGCCGGGACCGACCCGAACGGCGCTTCCGCATTGACGTACTTTGATTGTTCGTTAAGTAATAATCCGTTCGCCGGCCCTGGGGCGGTGTTTAGCTCCTGGGGCTTTCAATCGCAACTTGGCGAACCCCTTACCATGATGGCCGCGTATCGCGTGTTCTGAAGGATTTCTGATACCGCTGCCGGCTCTGGGAGGAACATCCGTCCCGGGCTACAGGCTGCCTGCGGCTTGTCGCTCGCGTTCATGTAAGGCCCACCGTCGTATCGTAGGGACTCGCTAACACATGCCGCCGCTTCGCGGCTGGAGTCGGTAGCTCTGTCTGCGCCTTCAGCCGACAGGCCGGAACCAAAACAATCAACAATCAGAAATTAACAATCCACACAATGCCTAGGCCCGTCCGTGGTGAAATGAACTTCCCATGGCGAAGCGGGTGAGTGTCGATCGCTGGCTGTTTACCGTAACTATGCTGCTGGTGTTTGTGGGCCTGGTTATGGTGTTTTCATCATCGGCGGTGATGGCGCGGGAGCGCTTTGGCTCTCCCTATGCGTTCTTGTCGAAGCAGATGCTGTGGGCCGTCGCCGGCCTGGCCGCGATGGTGACCACGATGAGGCTGGACTACCGGCGCCATAAGCATCCCGCGCTGGTATTTTCGCTGATGGGCGTGACCACGCTGCTGCTGATTTCCGTGTTCTTTCTCGACCGCTCGCATCATACCCATCGCTGGATTCACGCCGGCGGATTCTCGTTCCAGCCGTCGGAACTGGCCAAGCCGGTGCTGATTCTGTTTCTCGCCTACTTCCTCGAAAGCCGCATTAAGACGAACCCGGGAGCTATAGATGACTGGCGCAATACCCTTCTGCCGACGGCCGTGCCGGTGCTGGTATTTCTGGGGCTGATAGTCTTGCAGCCGGACTTGGGGACGGCGATCGCCTGCGCGGGAATCGTGGCTTGCATTCTGTATGTCGCGGGAATGCGCATGCGGTATTTTGCGTATGCGTTTGGTGCATCGCTGGCGCCGCTGTACCTGCTGATCTTTCAGGTGAGCTGGCGGCGCGACCGGATTCTGGCATTTTGGAATCCCTGGGCGGACCGGCAGCGCTCCGGATTCCACATCATTCAGTCGCTCATGGCCGTGGCCACAGGAGGGATCACGGGAACGGGGCTGATGGAAGGCAAGCAGAAGCTGTTTTACCTGCCCGAGCCGCACACCGACTTTATTTTTGCCGTGACCGCGGAGGAGCTGGGCTTGGTGGGAGCGTTCTGTGTAGTCACGCTGTTCGCGATTTTTCTGTGGCGCGGAATGCGCGCTTCGTGGCGGACGGAAGACGTCTTCGGGCGCTATCTCGCGGTGGGGATCACCAGCATGGTGGTGCTGCAGGCGTTCATCAACATCAGCGTGGTGCTGGGCATGATGCCGACCAAGGGAATTCCGCTGCCGCTGGTGTCGTATGGAGGGTCGTCCCTGTTTGTGACGCTGGCGTGCGTGGGTGTTCTGCTGAATATCACAAAGCAGGCCGAGTGAAGCAATTGCTCAATCGTTTATAGTCACTGCATGCGGGCCATTCTGGCGGGCGGCGGGACCGGGGGACACGTGATCCCGGCGCTGGCCATCGCCAACCAACTCAAGAAAATTTATGGGGCCGAACTGCTGTTCATCGGGACGGCGCGCGGGATTGAGAACCGTCTAGTGCCGGCGGCGGGTTATCCGCTGCAGTTGGTGCGGGTGGGGGCGCTGAAGAACGTCAGCCTGGTGACGCGGGCGAGGACGGCATTCGATTTGCCGCGTGCGGTCTGGGATGCGGGACGCATGCTGAATGAATTTGCGCCGGACGTGGTGATTGGCGTGGGCGGATACGCATCGGGTCCGGCGATGCTGGCGGCGCTGGTGAAGCATATTCCGACGCTGGCGTTTGAACCAAACGTGGTCCCGGGGTTCGCCAATCGGATGGTGGCGCGGTTTGTCTCGGCGGCGGCAGTGCATTTTGAAGAGACGGCGAAATATTTTCGTCACGCCGAAGTCACGGGCGTTCCGGTGCGGCAGGCGTTCTTTGAGATCGCGGTTCTTACTAATAAGAAGCGCGTCGGGACGCCGACTGTTCTCGTGTTTGGTGGGAGCCAGTGGGCGCACGCCATCAACGAAGCCATGATTCGGTGTTTGCCCGAGCTGCTGCGGGAGGCGCCCGGGATTCACATCCTCCATCAGACGGGCGAGCGTGACTATAATGACGCGCTGGCGGCGTATCGCGGCTTGCAGAGTACGACAGGCGAGGCGGCGGAAGTTTTCAAGTTCATCGAGGACATGCCGGCGGCGTTTGCGCGCGCCGATTTGGTTGTGTGCCGCTCGGGCGCGAGCACCGTGGCAGAGATCACGGCAGCGGGCAAGCCCGCTATCTTTGTGCCATTTCCGCGAGCCGCCGATGATCATCAGCGGGTGAATGCTGAAACACTGGCGCGAGCGGGAGCGGCGGTGGTGGTGGAAGAGTCGAAACTAGAAGGAGTCTGGCTGGCAGAAACGATTGCGGCCCTGCTCGGGGATCGGGCGCGGCTGGAACGGATGAGCGCGGCAGCGCGGGAATTGGCGCATCCCAATGCAGCGCGGGATATCGCGGCATTAGCGGCGCGGGTGGCGGGGATCGAAGGAATTGAGTCATTGAGCAATTGAGCCATTGAGCGATTTCACGATTACCTTGTGATCCAATCTCTCAATCGCTCAATGACCCGATGACTCAATCAATTTATGTTTGCCAGGATTCAACAGATACATTTCGTAGGCATTGGCGGGATCGGCATGAGCGGGATTGCCGAGGTGCTGCTGAATCTCGGCTACAAAGTTTCGGGATCGGATCTGAAAAGTTCCGCGGTGACGCAGCGCCTGGCTGAGTTGGGTGCGCAGATATTTGAAGGTCACAGTGCTGAAAATGTGCCCGGGGCGGAAGTGGTCGTAACCAGTTCGGCGATTGCGGCAGAGAATCCCGAGGTTGCCGAGGCGCACCGGCTGCACCTCCCCGTCATTCAGCGGGCGGAGATGCTGGCCGAGTTGATGCGGCTGAAGTACGGCATCGCGATCGCGGGCATGCATGGCAAAACCACAACGACCTCAATGGTCGCGGCGGTGCTGGCGGCAGGCGGACTTGATCCAACCGTGGTGGTCGGCGGCCGCGTGGATGCGATGGGGTCGAATGCGCGGCTGGGGAAGTCGCAGTATCTGGTCGCCGAGGCCGATGAAAGTGACCGGTCATTTCTGAAGCTGTCGCCGATTCTCTCAGTGGTCACCAACATCGACCGCGAGCACATGGACTGTTACCGCAACATGCGGGACGTCAAGAAGACGTTTCTCGAATTCATGGACCGCGTGCCTTTTTACGGAATGGTCGTGGCATGCAACGACGATCCACTGCTGCGCCGGCTGCTGCCCGAAGTGCAGCGGCGTACGGTGACCTATGGAACCAAACGCGGGTCGGATTTCTGGATCAAGCTGGTGACGGGCGGCGCGAAAGAAGAAACTACGAGCGGCGATGCCCGTCCGCAGAGCCGCTTCCGCGTCCACTATCGCAAGAACGATCTGGGAGAGTTCACGCTTCACGTCCCCGGCGTGCACAACATCCTGAACGCTACGGCAGCCATCGCGGTTGGAGTCGGGTTGGATGTAGGAGTAGAGGCCATCCGCGCGGCCCTCGATCAGTTCCGCGGCGTGGACCGGCGCTTTCAGTTGCGGGGACGCGCGGCCGGCGTCAGCGTAATCGATGACTACGGGCACCATCCCACGGAGATCAAAGCTACGCTGGCAGCAGCCCGGCAATGCGGATTTCGCAAGATTCACGTCGTATTCCAGCCGCACCGCTACACGCGTACCCGCGACCTGATGGAAGATTTCGCCTGGGCATTCGGCGATGCGGACTCGCTCTTCGTGCTCGACATTTATGCCGCCAGCGAGAAGCCGATCGAGGGCATCAGCGGCGAAGCGCTGGCGCGGCGGATTGGCAAGAACGGCGGGCCGAGCATCAATTACGCGGCTTCTTTTGCGGATGCAGTGAGTTCGGCTGCTGCCGTGGCGGAAAATGGGGACATGATTCTCACCTTGGGCGCGGGCAGCGTCTCCCAGCTGGGGCCGATGATTCTGGAGAAGCTGACAGAACAGGCGAGGACGTAGGGAACTGAATCCGGAATGGCCACGTATCTTTAACTGCTAACGGATTGTGGCGAGGTTCGTCCAATTCGCCAGACGGAGAAACGGCGATGAAAACGACGCAGGCTTGGGGATGGCTGGCCGCCGGTGTGGTGGCGCTGGGATTGAACGGTTTTTGTCACGATGGCGGCGCGGAATGGGCGCACCAGATCGTCGATCGCGCCGCGTCCCGCTCAGAGATAGTTTTGGTCCTGGCTTCGGGCCGGGCCGACCAGTTCCTGGCAAGGGCGCAAACCGTTGCGGCGCGGCAAGAGACTCAATCGTGCCGTTTGGCCACCACGATGGCGCGGTTGCAAACCAGAATGTCCCGAGAGCGAACCGGTTTCGCGCAGGTCGAGGCAATGTCGGCGCGCGAAGAAGCCGCCTTCGCCCGGCTCGAAGCGAATCGGGCACGCATCGAGGCGCAGGTGGAGCGGGTTCGGTTTGTGCCGGCGCAGTTGAGTGCGATGAGGCTTCCTGTGATTTGCCCGCGGGTGCGGATGAATGTTTCGCGGATACAGATAGCTCCGATTGAGATTCCTGACGTAGATATTCCTGCCGTGCCGGCAGTCGAGGTGGAGACGGGCGCGGATCCGATCTAGCTTTCTCGCTTACTTTTGGATTTGACACGAAACGGGCACGGCTAACCCGTTCTGGGTGGCCACCTATACGACGCCATTTGGATAGGATGTTCCGCCGATTGTCACATTGGTCTCGACTAGCGGCTGGGCATAAATCTGCCCATCCAACTGGATGTTGCAGAGTTGCCCGAAATTGATTCCGCTCAGAGGCGCGACGAGGGCACCCTCGCTCAGGTTTCTTCCGGTACGATGGGTGTCGTTTTGCCAAGTCGTCATGGCTACGCCGGTGGTTCCTGATCCTGAGCCACTGCAAAGAGCGTCAAGACGACCAGCGAAATAAGGCTTAGTGCGAGATGTCGCGGCACGATAGACGAATGGCGCATGAGATTATCCTTTCGAGGTGTTCATCTCTTCAGAATTTACTAACGATATTCTTGTTGAGCCCTGCCACCCAAACGTTGGCGCCGTCGAATGCTACCCCAATGGTATTCAGGCTCGGAGTCTGGAACACACCGAGTGTTACGCCGTCGCTGGCGCGAAGTTCCGCCACTCCTTTTGCTGACGTAACCCACATGTTTGCTCCATCAAACGCGATACCGTAGGGAAGGGCCGGTACGGTAAAGGTGCCGAGCGTTTTGCCGTCAGATGCCCGCACCTCGCTCACCGTATTGTCATTCCTGTTCGCTATCCACATGCTGGCCCCGTCAAATGCAATTCCCGTGGGTCGCGATCCTACCGAGTACGTCCCAAGCACTGTACCGTCGGAGGCTCGCACCTTGGAGACTGTGCCGCTGCCAGTGTTTGTCACCCAGACATTCGCACCATCAAATGCAGCAGCGAGAGTTCCGCTTCCGAGGGGAAAGGTGCCAAGGGCCTTGCCGTCGCTGGCGCGCAACTCCGTCACCGCGTTGCCGTTTGGGATCCAAATGTTTTTACCGTCGAACGCCATCCATCCTGGAGGGTTGCTCGGATTGCCAACGCTGAACGTGCCCAAAATCTTGCCGGTGCTGCCCTGCAACTTTACGACTGTAGCCGCCGCGAGATTCGATACCCAGATGTTGGCTCCATCGTATGTAACTCCGTAAGGCTCCACGCCCGTGCCAATCGTGAACGTGCCCAGAACGGTGCCATCGTTAGCTCGCAGCTTGCTTACCGTTCCGTCGTCAAAGTTGGCGACCCAGATATTGGCACCGTCAAAAGCAACACCGTAGGGTTCATTGCCCACTGCGAAATTCGTAGTCGTGTTCGCCTTGTACCATTTCAGCAGCGCAATTTGTAGCGGGTTGGCCGCAGCAGTGCCAGTTGACGCTGGCTGGCCCTGCGCCGCAGTCCCTTGCGCCGCCGTTGGTTGGATCGTTTCTATGGTTTGTGCGAGCGATCCGGCTCCAGCGACGGCCAGAGTCAGCAATGCCGCGAATACACGGATTCCACATTTGGATACCTCCCAAAGGGTACGGACCAGGACACTAAAAAGGTGGGGATGACGGTCGAGCCCCTGCTCGACACATCTACAACCTGCTCGGCGGCAGTGCCGCGACGAGTGTCAGAGAGTATCCCCCATTCCAGATACTTCGTCAAGCAAAATGGCCGAAGATCTCTTGCAAAAACACTGATTTCCAACTCGATTCCCGCCCGTAAAAAAGACGACATTTTCTCTATCTCAATTCGAGAAATGCAGCTATAGTGATGAGGCTCAGCGATTCCTCACGACAACTGACCTGAACGGATGGCGCGAAAAGCCAGTTCCACCATCGTGCAGGAGGAGTTGTACCCGCCCAGCGCCTTCCATGCGCGCGAGGAGCTTGACGACGCGCGTCTGCTCGACCTGGATGTGGATGAGGAATCTCCGTTCTTGCGCGGGCAAAAGCGTGTCTCCGCCCGCCGCAGCACCCTTCCGAAAAAAACTGCACACCGCCTGGTCTGGGCGGCAGTGGCCGCGGCCGTGTTGTGTGCCGGCGTAATTGTGCTGGCCGCGGCCTATCACTATGGCGAACGCTCCTGGCGATTCCGCGTGGCGTCAAGCGACGACATCGAAGTCACCGGCACGCAGAACGTCACCAAGCCCCAGATTATGGAAGTGATGGGCGCCGACATCGGCCGCAACATCTTTTTCATTCCGCTGGCACAGCAAAAGGCGCAACTGGAGCAGATTCCGTGGGTGGAATCGGCCAGCGTGATGCGCTTTGCGCCCAACCGCCTGAAGGTGGAAATTCACGAGCGCATGCCGGTGGCGTTTGCCCGCGTGGGTCCGCGCATTGCGCTGATTGACGCCGGCGGCACGCTGATGGACCTCTCCGCCAAGCACAAATACTCCTTTCCCGTAATTCTGGGAATGAATCCGGGTGAGCCGCTTTCCACCCGCGCGCCGCGCATGAAGGAGTACGCCGAACTGGTTCGCGACCTCGATTCCGGAGGCGCGCGCTACTCGCAGGACCTCAGCGAAGTGGATCTCAGCGACCTCGACGACGTGAAGGTGCGGGTGAACAATCCAGGCGGCGATGTGCTGGTGCACCTGGGATCGTCGGAATATTTGCGGCGCTACAAGACTTTCGTGACTCACGCGCAGGAGTGGCGGCAGCAGTTCCAGAAGCTGGAGTCGGTGGATCTGCGCTACGACAACCAGATCATCGTAAATCCCGACATGCCGCGCCCGCCCCGGCAGGTGGCCTTGAGTCCGGCATCGGCAAAGGTTGCGGTCGCCGCGGGAGTGAAGCCGGCCGCGCTGGTCACGCGCATGGGAACGCACGACTCTCTGCACGATCGGGCGGTGCCAAAGCCCGCGTTCGAGTTGCCGGAGAAAAAACTCAATCCGAACGCTGTCGCGAACAAGCCGCCTAGAAAACACCCGAAGAATACGGCCTCAAGTAGCGCCGGCGTCCCGCCGGCTGTCCCGAGGGCGTCCTCGCCCTCGGAGCGGCGGGCGAAACGCACGTCGAAGAGCCGCCGGGACGGCGGCGCTACGGTGCCGGGTGGAAGCAAAACGGCGTCGCGCGCGGCATCAGCAAAGCCCAAATCATCCGGAGTCACCGGGCAAAAGC
>JBAVAV010000645.1:0-2246 GCA_049585895.1 Candidatus Sulfotelmatobacter sp.
CGCAAAGAACCTTGAGAATGAGGAATCGCAACTTTGGCGATGGCTGCTTTTGTTCATGGTGCTGCTGGCGGCGGGCTTTGCCGCACTCGCCTGGGAGCGGCTGGAAGAGTTGCCTTACCACCTGGGCCCAATGGCGCTCGGAGTCCTGGCGTTGTCGGTGCTTCTGGCGGTGTATGCCTACGGGCGGCGGCGCGAGGTCGCCGAACTGAAACATCTGCTGCAAGGGTTGCAGGAGCATGTGGGCGCGGCTCCTTCTGAAGATCAACTCGATCAGTTGAGCCAGGTCATTATGCGCTCGCAGCGCAGCTTCAAGGAACTGATCGACTCCTTCGACGATGCGGCTTGCGCAGTCTCGCTGGACGGCACTCTGCGCACGGTGAACAAGCGCGTCACCGAATTAGTGGGGCTTCCTTACACTGCGCTGGTGGGCCACAAGTTTTCCGAATTCCTCGAAGAACCAGCACACAATGCGATGGAGGCCGGGCTGGGGCGCTTCCTGGCACAGAAGCACCTGGCTGGGATGTTTCGCGTGAGGCTGAAGAACAGCAGCCGGCCCCTGTATTTCGACTGCGTTCTCAATGCCATCGTCAAGGGAGATGAGGTGGTGGGCGTCAGCGTGCTGGGCCGGGATGTAACCCAGCAGCGCGAAAAGGAACTCCGGTTTACCGAACTCTTCGAAACTTTGCAGGAGGGCGTCTACTTCAGTACGCCCGATGGCAAGCTTCTGGATGCGAATCCGGCGCTGGTTAGTCTTCTGAGGTATTCGACGAAGGAGGAGCTGCTGGCGCTTGACCCTGGAGCGCTGAATTTTGAATCGGGCCGGGAGCCAGTGCTGGGCCGGGCTCCGGATGATCGCGGCGGCGTGCGGACGCGCGAGATACAGCTGCGCCGCAAGGACGGAACCACGGCAACTTTCCTCGATTCCTCGCGCGCCGTCTGGGACGTTTCCGGCAACGTGATTCGCTATCAAGGAACGCTGGTCGATATCACCGAAAAACGCAAGATGGAGCGGCAACTGGCCCAGCAGGAAGAATTCCGCCGCCGCCTGCTGGAGAGCTTCCCCGATCTGATCCTGGTAGTCGATCTGGAAGAGCGCTACACGTTTGTGAGTGCTCGCGTACGCGATCTGCTGGGCTACCAGCCCGATGACCTATTAGGCAAAAAGATTTCCGAGACTGAGGAGCACTCCGCCGAGCTCGCGACCCTGTTCCGCGACGTCGCTTTCCACAAGAGAGTTTTCACCTCCGCAGAATATAGAGCTCATCACCACGATGGCAGCTGGCGCACCATGCGAGGCTCTGCCAGCCAGTTCTTTGACGCTGAGGGCAAGTTGAGCGGAGTGATTATCTCGGTGCGCGACATTACCACGGAGAAAAAACTGGAACAGCAGATCGTGCAGAGCGAACGGCTGGCTGCCATGGGCGCGATGATTGGAGGCGTAGCTCACGAACTCAACAACCCGCTGACCAGCATCCTGGGCGTGAGCGAACTGCTGCAGGACAGCCAAACCAGCGATTCCGCGCGCAAACAAATCATCATGCTGCAGCAGCAGGCGCGGCGCGCCGCGGAGATTGTTCACAACCTTACGTATTTCTCCCGGCCACCGTCACCCGGCAAATCCAAAGTCGATCTCGGCGAGGTGGTGGAGCGCACGCTGAACCTGCACGCTTATTCTTTGCGCAAGCACAACATCATGGTCGACTTCCTGCGCGAACCGACACTACCCCTGGTGCAAGGCGATCCTCACCAACTGATGCAGGTCTTCCTCAACCTGATCCTCAATGCCGAGCAGGCGATTCGAGAAGTTCGCGACCGTGGAACGCTGCGCATCCGGCTGGCGGGGAATGGCGCTTCGGTTTCCGCAAGCTTTCAGGATGACGGCCCGGGGATTTCTCCTGAGATCCTGCCCAGCATTTTTGATCCGTTCTACACGACCAAGCGTCCCGGGCGAGGAACGGGTCTGGGGCTGAGCATTTGCAAATCAGTCCTGAAGGAGCACAACGGCACCGTGGAAGCGGCGAACGCTCCGGGCGGAGGAGCGGTATTCACCGTCATTCTGCGGGCGGCTGCGGCGAACTAGCGCTCCACTGCCATGGCCACGGCATTGCCGCCGCCGAGACACAGGGCTGCAATCCCACGCTTCACATCACGGCGAATCATTTCGTAGATCAGGGTCACCAGCACCCGTGCGCCACTGGCACCGATGGGATGCCCGATAGCCACGGCGCCACCATTCACGTTTACTT
>JBAVAV010000646.1:0-2239 GCA_049585895.1 Candidatus Sulfotelmatobacter sp.
TCTTCGAACGGCACCGCAGTGCAGCCGGCCAGAATCATCGAAGCTGCGAACAACGCCGCGGGCCTCATTCCGATCGAATACTTCGAATAAGACTCGCGTGCTGGCGGGAGGTCCGTATGGCGGCGCCATCGCCGCGGATACGCCAACAACTTGTCCAACGCCATCGCCGGAAAATCCCGTCAACCGAAGCGGCACAGTACGTTGCAAAACTTGGGCATACTACGGTCCGGCCGCCATTTTGTCGCCATCATGGTCCGGCCTTCACGTCCTTGCGGATGCGGAAATCTGGCAAATTCGCGTTCGTTTTGACTGACGCCCGCGAGGCAGGCGGCATCAGACGGCGCGGACCCTTGCATCATACGCGCCAGCCTATGTATAGGTGTTAAGATTTCTGCGCTACGCCATTGCAGTGGGGATGGTGCCGATGTTTTGGGGCAAGGAGATCGGGGCGTCACGCCTGTTTGTCCGGCTCGGGGTCGTGCTGGTGTTGGGCGCGCTGACCAGCGCTTGTTTTACGCCGTTGTACGGCGACCGCACGGTTGCACCGGGTGGCGATACGGTTCGCGATAAGCTTGGCGCCGTCCAAATCGCGGCCATCGAAAGCTCCAGCGGTCCAAGTTCCCCGGATGCGCGGATCGCAATCGCGCTGCGCAACGAACTGATGTACGAATTCAATGGCAATGCCGCTCCAATTTCGCCGACGCACCGCCTGCAGGTCGAGATCCAGTCCACGACAACAACGACCGTCATCGTCGACGTGTCGAGCGGCCGGGCGGAGACTCAAGTAGAAGCCGTTAATGCCGTCCTTACCCTGACCGAAATTGCCACGCAGAAAGTTGTTCTGAGGACCACTACGTTCGCGCGGGCGTCCTTCGATACTCCCGGTTCGGCACAACGGTTCGCCCAGACGCGCGCCTGGCGGAATGCGCAGGATCGCGCGGTGCAAGTACTGGCGGACAATATCAAGAACAGACTGGCTTCATTCTTCGTGGCAGGCACTTGATTTAGAGCCGATCCGGGAAGTTCTTGAATCTGATGAATCGGATGTGATTCATTGTTGGGCGCTTGATTCTTGATGGAGCGCCCGATGTGGAAGCCCGAACACCGCCAAGCTGCGAACCGCAGTGGCCTTCGTTACCCGAGCGATTTGACTGATGCCGAATGGGCGATTGTGGAGCCCATGATCCCGCCTGCACGCCATGGCGGGCGCAAACGCTCGGTAAACGTGCGTGAGGTGCTGAACGGGATCTTCTATATCCTGTGGACTGGCTGCCAATGGAAGGCTCTGCCGAAGGACCTGCCGCCGAAGAGCACGGTGCACGACTATCTGGAGCTGTGGAACTGGGACGGCACGTTGGAGCGCCTCCACCATGCACTCTACGTCGCAGTACGCGAACAGGCCGGACGTGAAGCAAGTCCGACGGTAGCGATTATCGACTCGCAAACCGCGAAGGGTGCTCAAAAAGGGGGCCTTGGCTCGATCCTTCGGGCTACGACGCGGGCAAGAAGGTCAAGGGTCGTAAGCGGCACATCCTGGTCGATACGCTGGGCCTCTTGTTGAACGTTGTCGTTCATCCCGCCGATGTTCAAGACCGTGACGGCGCCTTCCTGCTGTTGCGCCGGGCAAGACGACTGTTCCCGTTTATCAAACGCATCTTTGCTGATGGTGGCTATGCAGGAGAGAAGATGGCGCTGGTAGTCTGGCGAACAGGAACATGGAAGCTGGAGATCGTGAAGCGATCCGACGTTTCTGGCTTCGAGATCCTGCCCAAAAGGTGGATTGTCGAAAGGACGTTCGCCTGGATCAGTCGCAATCGCCGGCTGGCTCGCGACTTCGAGCGTTACGCTGTGACCGTCGCCGCCTTCGTCCGCCTCGCCATGATCCGCATCATGCTCAGGCGCCTCGCTGCAAACGCCACGTCATGAATCCAAACTTCCCGGATGGGCTCTAAGACCGCAAGTAAATCTGTTGGCATTTGCCCCTACCGCCGCTGCGCTACGTTCGAGCAATGGCGACAGCATGTCGTCGGAATTGTGGCTGCAGGCCGGTGATGCTGTAGGAGCGGTCAGACGGCTATTAAGCTTTCCGGATGGAACCCGAAACTGCTTACCGAGCGCGCCGACAAGCGGTTGCGTAAGGCAGCCCGTCGTCTCGAAATAGCGTTATGCGCATTCGTTGCACGCTGCCGCTCAGCAACTTTTCGAGCTCCTCCTGGGTGGCCCCCGCATGAAGCCGCAG
>JBAVAV010000647.1:0-2363 GCA_049585895.1 Candidatus Sulfotelmatobacter sp.
ATCAACAACGAACAAGTTGGCCGAATCATTAAATTCGCGCTCGACAACCACAAGCGAATCGGATTCCTCAGCTTCCAGCCCGTAAGCTTCACCGGCCGCGACGAAGCTGTTACCGATGATCGCCGCCAGGCCCAGCGCTACACCCTCTCGCACGTGGCGCACGACTTAAAAAATCAAACGGGACTAGGCGAGCCCAGCCGCGACTGGTTTCCCATCAGCTTCATGTCCACTTTCAGCGACTGGGCCGACCTGATGCACGCCGAAGACAAAAACAACGATTGGGGCCAACTAAGTTGTGGTTGTCACCCGAACTGCGGGACGGGGATGGCGGTGATGATCGACAAGGAAACTAAGGAGGCCGTGCCCGTTACTGCGTTTCTTAAAGGCGATCAGCTGGCTAAGGAGATAGCTCTGGTGAACGATGCTTCGCGCGGGAAGTTTCTGACGGTGTTTGGGATGGCGCTTTGTCTGATGAAGAACTACGATCCGTATCAGGCGCCGACGCATTTCAAGCTGATCGATCTGCTGCGCAAGTTCGACAAGAACTACAACGCTACCGGCAAGAACTACGGCAAGGTCGGTCCGGACCGCACGATTGATGACATCATGAAGCGGCGGCAGGACCGGTGGAATTTTCTGTTTATCGCAGGCATGTGGTTCCAGGATCTGTTCAACTACGACTTCCGGCGGACGGAGCAGTGCATTATTCCTTACGCGACGCAGGAGGGTGAGATCAGCTTCTGCGCCTATAACACGGGCGTGGGCTGGCGGAACATCATCGAGAAGATGAACATGACGGCCACGCTTACCAAGTGGTACGACGAGCATGGGCGGCATGAGATCTTCGCCGGCGGCAAGAAAGTGAAGATGGAAGACGCGACGCATACGCTGAACCTGCGCGATGAGATCGTGACCACGGAACTGCAACACGACCTCGACAAGCTGGGTATCGCGAAGAACTCGCGCGAAGAGAAGAAGCGGGCTCGAGATCTGAAGGCGGCTTCCGGCGCCCGGCTTCCGGCTTCAGGAGGCGCGACCTCAGACCCTTCGACGAACTTAGGGCAGGCTCTTGGACGTCGGACTTCGGCTTCTGACGAAGCGGCTCAGGCTTCGGGTGTCGCGCCGGTTATGGCGGCGCGGCATCGTGGGCCGCAGAAGGATGACGAGGCCTACAACGCGCGCATGGCTTCGCTTTACCGCGAGGTCGTGCTGAAAGAGAAACCTGTTGTCGCTGAAAACGGGTTTATTCCACTGGGCGCTTTGATAAAGCCGGCGAACGGCAATGGAGTGCACGCTCCCAAGGCGGAGATGCCGGAGCCAGTGGCGGGAGATTAGTTAGCTTTTAGCTCTTAGCCATTAGCTTTTAGCTTGAAAGAACGGGCCGCCTGCGGGCGGCCCGATTTTTTTGCTTGCTTTCTAGACGGCGGGCTGGCTGAGAATTCGCAGTGCGCCTGCGTGCCCACGAACTGGCCGGCTGCGTCGCTTCGCTCCTTGGCGCGCCAGTTCGCCCGGTAGTTCAGGCTTCGGCTTCGGGCTTCCGCTTGACCTCAGCGGGCCGCCTGCGGGCAGCCGATTTTGTTTCCTACGACTGTGGAATCCCACACTTCAATAAACCGAAGGCCGGACTCCACGCCGCTCCCATTTTGGTTTTGACTGCATGCGTTCGTGTACCCACCCTTGACAAAGAGGGTCAAGGAAGGCGCACCCTCAGTTTGCAGATGTCAGCGAGATCAGGCCCGCGAGGGCTGCCATCCGCCAGAATTGGGTTACGGTGTGATCTCAAATACCTGCCCCCACTCCGCAGTTCCGAAGATGTGGCCGGTAGAATCGAAAACCAGATTACCGGTGGGGTGGCCACCGTCGCTGCCCCCGTGAAAATGTGGAGAACTTTCTCGTTCCACCCGCCACCGGACGCAGGCAAGAGCTCGCAAGGCGGGCGGGGCTGCGCTGTGGAGTAACCTCATCCTCGATGCGGCCGGCAACCTGTACGGTACGACGACGCTCGGAGGAAACCTGGCCTGCAGGTCCGGGTGGTATATGCATCGCAATCCAGTGAAACGGGGACTAGTGGAATTGCCCGAGCAATGGCGCTGGAGCAGTTATCGTTTCTACCTTCTCGAAGAGGCCGGGCCGGTAAGGGTGAACGAGGGATGGACGAAGATTTCGTTTCGGGATCGGGCGGCGTAGCTTCGCCGTTGCAGGCGCTCGTGGTACCCGCACTTCGCAACGCGAAGGACGGGGCACGCATTATAAAAGGGCGCCCCTTTCGAGGTAGGCTGCGGTTGCTATGAGAAGCAGACAACCAAAGCTCAACGAAAGGAACACCCGTGATGAACAGTGTGAGATATATCGGGATGGATGTC
>JBAVAV010000648.1:0-14378 GCA_049585895.1 Candidatus Sulfotelmatobacter sp.
TCGTGAACGCCAAGGACTTCACCGAAGCGGTCGGTGGCAACGGCATCGGCATCACGACGAACGATTCGAAGCTACCTTTGCGTATTCCGCGCGATGCCGAAAACAAGCACTTCCTGATCGTGGGTGACACCGGCTCCGGCAAGTCGAGCATCATCCGCCAGATGCTTTATCAGGTGGACGCCCGCGGCGACAGCGCAATCGTTTACGATCCGGCCTGCGAATTTGTGAAACAGTTCTATAACGAGCGCCGGGGTGACATCGTGCTCAATCCACTCGACGCTCGGATGCCCTATTGGAACCCCTCGAAAGAACTCCGTCGCAAGGCCGAAGCCAAGGCACTGGCCGTGTCACTCTACCAACCGGAAGGCGTGACGAATCGGTTCTTCGTTGAAGCTCCGCAGAAGATTTTCGCGCATCTGCTTACCTTCCTTCCGACGCCGGAGGAGCTGGTGCAATGGATGTCCGATCCTGCCGAAATCGACCGTCGCGTCAAAGGAACTGAGTATTGGATGCTGATCGATCCCAAGGCCCCGCAACAGCGGACAGGAGTACTCGGCTCTCTCAACATGAGCGCGGATAGCTTCCGGCTTCTGCCGAAGCCAGACGAGACGACGTCTGCCTGGACGGCAACCAACTGGGCGGAGGAGCGACGTGGCTGGATCTTCATTACATCCCGTCCCACGATGCGCGAGGCGCTTCGTCCGCTCATCAGTCTGTGGATTGATACGCTCGTCTTGCGTCTGCTAAACGAACCCATGCCGGACCAGAAACCCGTCTGGTTCGTCATCGACGAGTTGGCCAGCTTGCAGCGACTGCCGCAGCTCCATACGGCCATTACCGAGAATCGCAAATCACAGAATCCGGTAATCCTTGGCTTCCAGGGACGCAGTCAGATGCAGGCGCGCTACGGTGAAGACGCCGAAGCCATGCTTTCGCAACCCGCCACCAAAATATTTCTACGAACCACGGAGCCACGGGCGGCCAAATGGGTCAGTGAAGCCATCGGCGAGATTGAAATCGAGCGCTTGCGTGAAACGCACTATGACGGCTCCCGCGCCGGACGCAATTTCGCGCTCGACCGGCAAACCGAACCGCTTGTTCTTCCATCCGAGGTTTCGGGCCTTGACGATCTTCGAGGCTTTCTCAAATACGGCAATCATGTCGCGCGATTCTCGTTCCCCTTCATTGCCTTAGAGGAGAAGAGTCCCGGGTTCGATGAGCGGACCATGGACGACTTGATTGTGCCCAGCACGCCGCCGCCCACAGCAGACTCAGAAGAGATGCAGGGCAATGTTGTTAGCCCCGAATATGGGCTTCAGCCGCACGAGAACCAGGTTGAGTAAAGGATAGTGCTGACCTTTTCAAAACCGCTTTCCGCAGGCCAGGCGCAGACCTACCACCAGAAGGAGTTCACTGCGAAGGAGCAGAACTATTGGTCGCAACAAGGCGTCATCGCTGGCGAATGGCAAGGGCGACTGGCGGAACGCTTCGGACTTGCCGGGACAGTTTATGCCGAGGACTTCGCGAAACTCAGCCAGGGCCAGCATCCACAGACCGGAGAGCAGATTGTGCGGCAACGAGCGTCCTATGAATATCAGGACGCCGAGGGCAAGACCATCAAGACGATGGAGCACCGGGCTGGCTGGGATGCGACGTTTTCCGCCCCCAAATCCGTTTCGTTAACGGCGCTTGTCGGTGGCGATGAACGTGTCCGCGAAGCGCATCGGGAGAGCGTTCGCGTTGCCCTTGACCAGCTCGAACACTACACGCAAGCCCGCATCGGCGGCAATCATCCGCCCGAGACTACGGGCAAGTTTATCGCCGCAAAGTTCGAACACGATACCGCCCGTCCTGTCGATGGCTATGTCGCGCCGCAACTACACACGCACGCTGTCGTTTTCAACATTACCGAGCGGAACAGCGGCCAGCCTCGTGCGGTTCAACCGCAGAGCCTCTTCGCCTCGCAGCAGTTCGCCACTGCCATCTATCAATCTGAGTTGACCTACAAACTGTGCGAACTTGGATATGAAATTACGACAGGCAGGAGCGGCGCTCCCGAGATCAAGGGTTACACGCAGGAATACCTAGACGCATCCAGCCCCCGGAGCCAACAGATTCGTGAGTACCTCGAACGCACGGGTCGCTCGGGCAAAGAAGCCGCCGAGATCGCCGCGCACTCGACGCGGGACCGCAAGGGGATGCATTCGCCGGGTGAGGTCATGGCTGCGCACCGGAAGCTGGCGGCAGACTTCGGACATCAGGCGGAGGCTGTTGTACGGGCAGCGTGTGAACGTTCGCAACATCAAGAGAAGCCGGTCAACTCGTTTGAGCGTGTTCGGGAATCTCTAACCTTTTCCCGCGACAAGAACTTCGAGCGCGAGGCAGTCGTAGACGAGCGTGCTCTGATCCGCGATGGACTCCGTCGTGGAATGGGCGACGTTACCCATACCCAGGTCCGCGCGAATCTTGAGGCTCGCTTAGCTTCTGGGGAATTCCAAATCGTCCAGCGCCCTCAGGGAGTTCCGGGCCGTCAGTTCACCACCGCGAAAACCATCGAAGCGGAACGTGAAATTATCCGCAGAATGCGTGAGGGCCAAAACCATGTCGAACCCGTTCTTTCGCGCCCGCACGCCATCGCCGTTGCCGACCAGCACCCGCATCTCAATCAGGCACAAAAGAGCGTGGTTGAAGATGTTCTCAGCTCGCCGGATCGCATTCAGGGAATCCAAGGCTTCGCCGGCGCGGGCAAAACAACCACGCTCACAGTTATCCGCAACGCTGCGGAACGGCAGGGCTATCAGGTTGAAGGCTTCGCCCCGACCTCTCGCGCCGCGCGCCAACTGAAGGAAGCAGGCATTGAGGCTGGAACCCTGCAAGGCTTCCTAGCTCGCAGTTCGAATCCAGACCTACCGGAGCAAAAGCACTTCTACCTTGTCGATGAATCAAGCCTAGCCAGCACAAACCAGATCCGCGAGTTCCTTTCGCGGATGGGTCCCGATGACCGCGTGCTTCTGATCGGCGATATCCGCCAGCATCAAGGCGTCGAAGCGGGTCGCCCTTTCGAGCAATTGCAGGAAGCCGGAATGCGCACGGCCCGGTTAGATGAGATCGTTCGCCAGCAAGATCCGGCGCTGAAATCCGCCGTGGAAATGCTGGCAACGGGTCAGGTCTCCGCTGCGCTCGATGCACTCCAACAGCAAGGCCGGGTGAAGGAAATTCCCAACGCCGAAGAGCGCATCCGCGCCATCGCTAAGAGCTACGTCGAGTCGCCCAACAACACGCTCATAGTCTCACCTGACAATGCTTCCCGCCGCCAGTTGAACGTCGCGGTTCGACAGGAATTGAAAGCCATCGGAACCCTTGCCAAGGAAGATCACACTTTCCGTGTCCTAGTTCAGCGTCAAGACATGACCGGAGCCGAACGATCTTGGGCTAGCCATTACGAGATCAATGACGTAGTTCGCTACACGCGCGGCAGCAAACCCATCGGAATCGAAGCTGCCGCCTACGCATCGGTCGTCGCGATCAGCGCGGCGGCAAACCAGCTCACGGTTGAGAAAGCAAATAAAGAACTTGCCACCTACGATCCCCGCCGTCTCACCGGCGTCAGTGTCTATCGGGAGATCGACCGCCAGTTCTCCGTAGGAGACCGCATCCAGTTCACCGCACCCGACAAATCGCTGGGCGTCGCCAATCGCGATCTTGCCGTAATCGAGTCAATTGCGCCGGATGGCAAGGTTACCGCGCGCCTCGACAACAACCGCCAGGCCGAATTTAACGCCGGAGATCATCGTCATTTCGACCACGGCTATGCCGTCACCAGTCACAGCTCCCAAGGCCTTACCGCGGAACGAGTCCTCGTTCACGCCGATACCAGCGTCCACCCGGACCTGCTCAACTCCCGCTTTGGCTACGTCTCCATCTCCCGCGCCAGCCACGAGGCCACGCTCTTCACCGACGATATGGCAAAACTCGTCCCGCAACTTGGAGCGGATGTCTCGAAGAGCTCCGCCTTGGAAATCAGTCAGGCATCACCAGTCGCACAGGGAATTGGGATAGGCGTCTGACAGTGCCAAGCCAATCGAGCAATTGTCGATAGTAGTTTCAAAACGTCATTAGATATGATTAAGTAATGACGTATTGAGACAGTTCTATGGTAACGCCTCTTCCGAAGATTATGCAGTATGTCGGCCACCACGGGATGGTTAGGCCCCGCGATATTGAGGCCATCGGCCTCCCGCGAGAATACCTCGTTCGTCTCCACCGGCAGGGCAAACTCAATCGCTTTGGACGCGGAATCTACACGCTGCCCGATGCCAAGGTTACCTGTGCCGCCTTTAGGAACTCCAGGGCGATCGCGTGATAATCCGGTTTATCATCGGCTAGCGTGACTTTAGCAAGGGTTCTAACGCACGTAATCGCCAAGGCTCACTCCGAATGCATCTTCAAGGAATGCAATGGTTTCGGGTTGCGCATCAAGAGAAGCACGAATATGGGTCGTGGTGTAAATCCCTGATTTCCGTTTCCATTTTGCATGGGAGCGATCTACGGTCCGAATCCACTGCACCGTGGCTACGTACTCGCAAAGATCATTTGAATCTACGTTGTCATCCATGCCGGCGCACCGTAGTTTATTGCGAAGCAGGGACTTGCCACGAATAGTAACTTCTCGAATGGGTTTTGCCCGAGAGGTCAATTGCCCTACCCCGACAAAACCCTTGCGTTTGAGATACGCGGCAACTATGTCGCCTTCGTGAAAACCGAGCATGGCATCGCGCCAACGAATTCCTTGGCCCGCAGAAATAAATCCGAATTCGACGTAGTCATCCCAGTTGCGATGAACGCCCTCGCCAACGTTGTAGTAATAGATCCCGCATCGGTAATCGAACCCAGTTAGCAATGTATGAAGAGTGTTGTGGGGCCGGAAATTCTCCGAGTAGTGGCCGGAAGAAATGTTGGTTAGCCCCCTCCCGAGTTTCCAGAGGAGTGTTTTCTCCACCAAAAGCGCGTCATGTTCCGACAAATCTCGCGCGATCACACGAATGATGGGTTCAAGTCCAGTCTTGCGTATCGCAGCGATGCGTTTTGCTTTTTCCGAATCAGAATCGTCCGACAAATGAGCATCCTTGCGGGACCCTTTGCCCTTACCGAAGTAGAACTCTTCATAGTTACGGGGATCAATATAAACGTATACGTAATAATCGTGCGTCGGCTTCATGTGGCTTTATACCTATCGATCGGGAGTTGCAGCCTTTCAGGGCAGGCGACGTTGCCGTTTTGGTATCACGTCAGATCCGCGACAGGAAAATCCAGCGCTCCCTTCCTGTCCAGGATTTTCTCCAGGATAACCCGCTCACGAATCTTGAATTCAAAATCATACCGGTATACTGCGAGCATTTCTTTGTCCTTGTTGGGACCCTCCACGGGTTTTCGTCTCTCCGGCGGTTGAATGTATTTACCTACCGCCGCGTCGAAGCTTTCGATGTCCTTCCAAAATCCGATGTTGATGTAGGTTATGTAGGCGTTGTCCGTAATACTGAAAGTGTTGAACTTAGAATCCTCCGCCTCGACCGGCTTCGTAAGAACTTCCCGGTAGAGCCCAGTGTTTGGATCGATACTCATTTTTGCCCATAGCGCTTTGAATGCGTGCTCGTTCTCGACGCCTCGCTTTATGAGCCAATGCACCATGATGATTACCATCTAATGCCCCCATCAACTTATTCGTTAGCTTGAAAAGCAATCCTGCGCTCGATCTCGCTCAGCGTCGGCGAGGAAGTGCTCGGTAAGGAAATCGACATCGACTCCCTTCAGGAGCAAGTGCTGGTCCTGCTCAGAAAATGAACGCTTCCCATTCTTTCACTTCAAACCCACATCGGCTGGTTGCAGGTTTCTACCTGCTCTCTGTCAGCGTGGCTTCCCTTGTGTTCACCGACAAGTCGAAACCACCCTTGCTGTCGTGTCCAACATCCGAAGTCCCGCTCGCCGGAACCGGCGCGACACGCAGCACCGCCGGCGTGACGCCGTCGGCGACGACCGTCGCCTCGCATGCGTTGATTTGCAGCCCCTCTTCCGTCGGAAGCGGAATCACCAATGACTTGTCCTTTGACACGCTGCCAGATTGAACGGACTCGAACGGCTCACCGGCGGTCGGCTGCATGATCCTGTAAGTTCCCTGAATCAGCAGTTCTCCATGGCCTCCTCCGGGACAGTTTCCAGTCCATTCCCTGTCGCGGCCGGAGATGACTCCGCTCGCGGCGGCAGTATTACCAGTGATGACAACGTGCTGGTATTGCGACCTGACGTTATCGGTGTTAACCCACGACGCCGTCGCATTGATTTGTTCGGCACCGGGAGGGGCATTCCATGCGACATTCACGGACCTGCTTTCATCGCAGCCGAAATTCACCTGCCCCGAGCTGTTGCGGAAGCTCACTTCCGCGGGTTGCAATGCCCTGCGTTGCCCTGTGAACTTCAAAACCGCTGTATAGGACGGAGGTTTTTTCTGTGCTTCGGCCTGCGCCGATACGCTGTTGCTTGCCCGCACCAGCGCCAGCGCAACACCCGCGAACCCCAGAAAAATAATTGCAAGCAGCACCGCCACTTCGTTCGGCGTTGGCTTGCGCATGGTCTTGACGAGGCGATAGGCAATGGAGCCCAGAACAAGGAACGCAAGCGACAGCAAGCCCAAAGGCTCATGTCCGACCGCCTCAATGATCTTCGCGAATTCCTGCACAGGCATAGGTTTAAACTCCGTAGGCCACTTAGTTTTCGCCGGGTAGGAAACTACTTATTGGTGTGCCATCCTATCAAGCCCGCTCGATGTTAACAATCCCGTGTCACAAAACACTTTTCTCTAGTAATTACCGCCCGCTTCATATCTCTTCGACAAGAAAAGTACGCATGAATCTTAGTAGCTTGACAACCTGGTGTAGAATGTCCCCACTTCGTAAGTGGTACTCCAGCTTCATAGGCCGATCCCAGGGTTCCCCGTATCGAAAATACATATTGGAGGCGATGATGAGATGGAGACTTGTCTATGGCGAAGGCCACTTCCAGCCGTTACGAAAGCTCTTTGCTTCTTTCCTGTGCCTCACCATAATGTGGGCAAGTATACCGACCCCTTCTTTCGCCCAGGTTCCCGGTTTAGCGGCAACGACGGCTCTAAATGCTGCTGGCCTGGGTGCTCTGGCGGTCGGAGTCCATGGTCTGGTCAACGACGCCATTTCACAAGCAAACAAGGATTTGGAGGATCGCCTCAGACAACTCGAAGCGA
Organism: Candidatus Sulfotelmatobacter sp.; assembly: GCA_049585895.1. Lineage (GTDB taxonomy): Bacteria > Acidobacteriota > Terriglobia > Terriglobales > Acidobacteriaceae > Sulfotelmatobacter. Next base: position 7,274 of record JBAVAV010000648.1, read on the forward strand.
TCGTCAATAGCGCGCTGTTTTCGCTTACGACGGCTATCAACTATGGCATCGACAAGCTGGATGCTACGATGCAAGCCAACCTACGAGTCTTGAACGACAACGCTCAACAACTTCTTGCGAGGTTTGGGGCCTTGACTAAGGCCACGTTGGCGCAGGCTCAAGCCTATCTGACGGATGATATTAACCAAGCAGGCAACGCGTTGGGCAACGCCGTGGCTCAGGTCGATTTCATCAACACAACTCCAGTGTTGAACGTGGCTAAGAGTGGTATCGCGATATTCAGGGCTCACGGTAATGCAACGGAACTTTTCGTAACGGGCGTAGGACTGACGAAGCTGGGCGTTGTTCCGGAGGTCAAACTTTTCGGGCCGAACAACTCTGTCACTCCGGTCATCGTTGAATCGAACACAATGGCGCTGCTGAAACTCTCGATCCCGACCAATCTTATCAGCCACGACGGAAGCTATACTCTTGCGCTAAATTTGTGCTCGGGCACGTATTGGTTCGGCTGGAAGAAATATGTCGAGCAAAAGGTTCCCCTTCTTGTCTGCCCGATTCCCCGTTTCACAGTATCGACCAAGCTATGGGTCGAAGGGGACGCATGGGAGACGAGGACCAGATACCTCAACGAGGGCAACCTGAATAACGGCGGCCTTTACGGCGTGCAAACCCCGTCCGGTAACGGAAATTCGAGCATGGTTATCACCGCTCAACCGTCGCCTGGCTGGGAGCTTTATGACCCCGGTTGGGGTCGCCTCATAAACTGCGTGAGAAACGCCCAAAACGGATACACCGACCTTACCTACGCTGGGGGGATCACCTGCAAGATTTATGTTGATGGCCGCAACGGGGACGCACATTTGAATGTGGCGGCCCAGGTCGCCGAACGCCACCGGGTCCACAAGGCTGAATGCGCCGCTGCATTTACGGATCAAAGAGACCTAATTGGCACCGTGGCATCAACGTTCGAATTTCCGCGAGCCAACCTCAACGGGGCGTGCGACAGCGGGGTCGTACTAAAAGCCTTGTTCAAGTCAAATCTCGGCGATGCTCTAACTGATCAGCACGGATTCCTCGCGAACGATCAAGTGACGGTGGATGTAGGCGATGGCGTAGTCACCTTGAAGTCTGCGCCGCAGTGCCACGAACATGCCTACGGCGAAGTTGTTGTTGCGGGCAAGTAGCAAGCGTAGAGATAGCCATCAGATAACGGCGGCGGATTGGCAATCGGGAGCCCTAGAACTCCTAGAAAACTAACTGACTGTCACCGCCACGGCCGTAAACGCGATAGTGTATTTTATCGGGTTTGAAATCAAGACCAAGAATCCGGTTACAACAGACCGGCGTTGATTGGCCGCACTCCCGTTGCCGGAATGCCACAGGAATCTCCCAGAGCAATCATCGAGGGAAAGAGACAGTTCTCATGGCAGGAGCCATATGTCGGTTCCTCCATAAATCCACCCACAAAGTGATACAGCTGACTTCCGGGATTGGGCTGACCGAGCGGAGACAATACCAGAGCCAGCATCTGCAGCGTCTGTAATGAGGCACAAGACATCGAAAACGCGAACACGTTCTCGCGCGATTTCAGCGGGTGATCCGCAGGCAGTCCTTCAATATATTTGGGATCATCCAGCATTCCTTGACGTTCCAGCTGAACGTGACCGGGATCATATTGTCCGAGACACTGGAGACACGGCCGTCCAATCGTAGCCGTATGCGCCCGCCAGTCAGCAGCTGCCAGCTTGCCAAGCCGGTTTGTGCGGGCGCGGATTCCGCCGTCGACAACCGGAATCAAATGGGTGTAGGCAATCAAATTGAGGACGTACCGGCCCCAGGGACGGTCGACGCAGGAAAAAAGCACATCGCAATCCAGCGCCGCCCGGTATCCCGCTTCTTCGTAAACTGCCGCTGCGACCTGATGCACCCGGAGGCTTGCCGCCGTTGCGCGATCGCGCAGGTGGCGCGCAAGAGCCTCGACCTTGAGGCGACCGACATCGCGGCTTGTGGCGTAATTAAGGCGGTCGAGATTGTGTTTCTTCACGATATCGAAATCGACCAGCGTGATATCTTCAAAACCCGTCCGGACGAGCGACTCTGCAATCATGCCACCGACACTGCCAGCACCGACCACCCCGATCCGCAATCTCACCATATTCGCGTGACTCTCCTGCCCCCAGGCCGACACGGTGCGGATCTGCTCTTCGGTGGAGCGAGGAACGGGAGCGAGCTTGTCGTTGAAAGTTATTGAAAAAGCATCTCCTACTACGCGCGCTGATGCGCACCAGCCAACCGGATAGGTGCGCGGCGCGGTCCGCTGCCAGAATCGCGCGCTCCATGAGCCGTCACCGGCCAGCGTCAATCCGACGAACGGCAGACCCGTCGCTCCGAAAACCGCTCCTGCATTCCCCTGCTCCGCGACGATGTCGTCCCTGCTTAAACCTTGTGCGCCTCGCCCAAGCGGGTGGCTATGCAACAGCGCCAGTCCGGCACCGATCTCTGCCGCCTCCGCCATGGCGCGCTCCAGAAAAACAGGCTCGAAGCTCGCATTGCCGTGTACGTTTCGCTCACCGTCGCGGGGAAGGAGTAGGCGTTCGACAATTGCAGTGGAGCGCGTTTCGCCCTGGCTGGCGCGCCAGAGCCCAAAGCAGATGTCTTCCTGGCGGTCCCGCCGCAGCAGATGTTCGCGCGCAAGCCGATCAACCTCGCCCGTCATCGCGACGCTGCGCTCCGCGCGGCTCATTGCGAATCCCAAAGACGCCAGACGTGACTCATATAAGAAGCGACGGTCTTCTTGCCTGTGGGCCAGTCCGCAGGCGGTCGCGACCAGTATTGCCACTCTGCGCCAAGTGCCTGCTGGAACGGCATCGCCTGATCGCGATGTATTCCGCCCCTGGGGTGCAGCCCGCCGCTCTGAACAGGATGAATCAGGGCAGCAATATGGATGCCGCTCGGTGGAGTGACGGGAAAATCGGCCGGCACGACGAACCCATGCTTCAGCTTCGTGCCGGCGAACTTGCCGCTTTCGACCGCATAGTCAATGACCACGTGTTCGGGTTTATCCGGCAACGTCACCGGCTCGAAGCCCAGGTCACGCAGACCCTGGAGAAAATACTCCGCGCCTGTTTGCATGTGCCCTCACTAGGAAACCGGAGTCGGCCCGGTCGAAACAATCTGAAAGCGCTCCCCCTCGTGGATCTTGATCGGTTCGTCGCCCTTGCCTTGGTAACTGATGCGGTGATGGCCGTCGATCTTAACCAGGTAGTGCGTCGCCGGGTCTTTATGTCCGAATTCCTTGATAATTTCATTCGGGGTAAGTTCCCGCCGGTCCGTTTCGACGGGCTCGCCATCGACGAAGAAATGAATCTCGTGATGATGGCCCATTCCCGGATGCGGGGCTTCGTTGCTCAGATTGCTCGCTGCAATGGTCATTTTATTGTCTCCTTTAATGGGAGTGTGTACTCCCATTTTAGTATATATTGCGCCAGTCCTACCGTCAAGCTATAGTGGGACACGCCCATCCCACAACAGGAGGAGACCACGTGACAACTTTGTACGAACATATCGGCCACAAGATTCGAGAATTGCGGACCTCTTATCCGAAAGGAATGCTGAGCCAGGAGGCACTCGCTGAAAAACTGAAAGTAGCATCCAACACCGTCTCGCGATGGGAGACCGGCACCTACAAACCCACGCCAAAAGACCTCGATGGCCTTGCGCGTTTCTTTGCGGTATCTATTACGACATTTTTCCCTGATCTGACGGCCGATGATCCGCGCGTGTCCGCGCTCACGTCCGCAACAGGCGGCCTGGAGGACAAGGATTTTGAAGAGGTCATCCGCTACGCGGAGTTTCGCAAGGCAAGACGTGCAATGGAGAACGCGAAGCGCAGCAAAAAGAAGGCATAACGATTCCTATGACTCGTCGCGAATACTACGAAGATCTGAAACGACTGGCACTGGAGAAACGCACCGAACATTGCGTGGAGACAGGCCGTTTCGGGCTTTCGGAAGTGCGAGTCATTTATAAGAATGAAGGCATACGCATCGACCACTGGCCCCTGCCGAGAAAAGTGAAGGCGTTGTACATGTGCGGGGATAGCGACTGTTCCGTGGCCCTTCAGCCCACCCTGCCTTACGAGCCAAAGCTTTTCGCGCTGATACACGAACTCAAGCACCACTACCGTGACCGGGCGGTGCTTGGCGCAGGCGTGATCTCCTGCGGTGACTACGACGCGAACGAGTTAATTGAGAAGGGCGCGGAAGTATTTGCGGCCGAGTTCATTTACCCGGAGAGTGAATTTTACGCCCATCTCCAAAAGCTGGGGGTTGTAGTGCGGCAGGCTTCCGACGTGGTGGTCATCAAGCGCGCATGCACCGCCAAGGTCAGCTATCGTTTCATCTGCAAGCGGCTGGAGCGGCTGGGGCTGATCGGCGTGGGAGCATTCAACGGTGTGCAGTTCCAGAAGCTGGAGGAGAAAATCCACGGCGTCCCTTACTTTCGTCGCCGCTAGTTTTGACGCGGAAGCATTGGCAGAGGACAGTGCTTAACGCCCTGAATGATAACGTCCTTTATCGTGCACAAATCCGAGCTGCAGGGACGCGGTTTCTTGCCCTGGCAAATCGCTGTGGTAGACGTCATCCTCCGACAACCACAATCGTGTTGTGGCATTATCTGTAGCGTTAGCGCCGCATGGCGGGCAAAGGAGTCCTGTTGATGTCCAAGAACACAATCACAACGGTTGCCGACTTCGTATCCCGAATTGCAGAGATCAAGAAAGAACAGCTTGGTCTAGGCAACAAGTCCGATCTGCTTTTTCGAGGACAACCTTGTGATAAGCCACTTCTCCCCAAGCTTGGACGTATCTCATTAAAGGGAAAGCTTCCGACAGTTGAGAAGCTGCTCCTCAGTAAGTTTGACCGCGCCAGTCTGCCATTCCGCGAATTCGAGCCAAAGAACAATTGGGACCTGTTGGCGCTGGCACAGCACCACGGCCTCCCTACTCGTCTTCTCGACTGGACATCGAGTTCTCTCGCCGCATTGTGGTTTGCTGTACGGAACCCGGATGAAAAGAAAGACGACGGGAAAAAATTGGAAAATGGGGTTGTGTGGGTATTGAGCGCGGTAGTGGACGATTTCCGACTAAATACGAAGCACACTGGTCCTTTTGACAATAAATCCCGTACTCGAATTTTTCGACCTAAAGCCATTTCGTCCCGCATTGTCGCTCAATCGGGCGTGTTTACGGTCCACAGGCTTCAAAAGCCAACGGGTGACAAGAAGTTTAAGTTTGTCCCCCTTGAGAAAAATCGCAACTACAAAAATAAGTTGGCTAAACTGATCATTCCGCCGTCAGCTTTCAGCAGCATTCGAAGCGAACTGAACATGATGAATGCAAATGCGGCATTGCTATTCCCAGATCTAGATGGGCTCTGTGCTCACCTTTTATGGCGCTACAGCAAGTTGCAAGACGAGACTTAAAAGAACTCAGAAAAGAGCATCAGGGAGCGATGGCAGAGATTTCAGACGGATTGGAAGCACTTCGCAAGGTCATGAGCTTGCGCGAGATCGCATCTCTGATCGAACGTACCGCGCGGTGGGTGTCACCCGAGACGTTCAAGCTGCTACCGCTATGGTTTCCCGAGCATGGCCGCCGCAGCCCGTTTTATAAGGGAAACTGGTCTGAGCCGCAGATGAACAAAAACCGAACCACCGGCCATTCCGTTCATAAATCGGAGGGCAATGTCCATGCCAATAAGGCATTGACGCTTGCTTTAGGGTTGAGAAGCAAACACCGACCAAACTGGTCATGCTGCCATATCTGGGGGATCGACGATGCCCGCTATCAGCTCTCCAACGCAATTGTGATGGACAGGCGGTTTTTCTCATGTGTAGGCAATATGGTGTTGCTTCCAACCCCGCTGAAAGCTTTTACCGATACTATGCCTGACGTGAAGGCGATGCTCCGAATTTGCGCCCGCAACCTCTATGGATGGCCATCCGGGCAGCAAGAATTTCTTGCCACCAGCGCCACGCTCGCTAAGTGGACCGATTGGGATTCCTATCCCGAAAGTTGGCCCAGAACGCCACATGAAAAGCTGCCTCTTGGAGTTGTGCCTCTCTCGCCGGCAATCCGGGATTGCGCGAAGAAGCGTTTGGGCACCATCCGCAAGGACCTTGAACATGCCGGTCCTCATTACCCCCGAGAGGAAGTGAAAGCGGCCCTCGCACATTGGAAAATCGAGATTTGATCGCATCATGGTTTCACCGGCCCCATGGCCGCTCTGACCCAGAAAGCCACGCTGGCTACAGGCCGTATTTTTCGCGGCGATGCGTGAACGCTTCCTTGCCACCTTCGAGGATATTTGCGGCGAGCTCCTTCACATCGGGCGCATCGATCGAGCCCGATGCTTGGAGTTTTGCGCGGCCGTCTTCTTCGTGGAGAACGCCGATCCACTCCGCGTCCCCAAACACCGGAATATTGGCGTTGTGGGTTGCGAAGAGAAACTGCCGCTTAGTCTTGCTTGCCCGTAGCTCATTGACGATGTGGTCAGCGATAAAAGCATTGTCCAGATTGTCCTCGGGCTGATCAATGATCAATGGATCGGGATTGTCCAGAAGAAGGAGATGCAAGATGGCTGTGCATTGCTGGCCGGTCGAGAGTTTCCCCACCTCCCGATAGTTTTCGCCGTCACGCGTCACATTCAGCAGGAGCTCCATTCGCTCCGGGAGTTCGAGCTCTTCCAGGGTACGGATCTGAGCAGGCTGAAGAGTTGCCAGTCCGTCTGCAACCTGCTTCTGCATGCCAGCTTTCTTGAAGCGGTTCAAAAGCGCATCACTTCCTTGCCGTACCACGCTCACGAGATCAGCAATCGAAAGACTGTCGGCTTCGTCGATCCATGCCAGTCTCTTGTCGCCCACCCCTTCGAGCCGACAGGAAAGCAAGAACTCCTTCAGTGGCGACCGAACACGACCCGGCTCGAACTCCACGCGAAGCTGTCCGTCGAGTCGCTTATTGAGCGCTTTGACAGCCTTTCCGAGGGCTGTCCAACGACTATTGCGCGCTTTGGCGAGCTCCTCAAGAACATTCGCACGATCCTGATTG
>JBAVAV010000649.1:0-2043 GCA_049585895.1 Candidatus Sulfotelmatobacter sp.
GTTTGACGATCTGCGCGTGGCCAAGCGCGTCTATTTCGGGGAGCGTTACAACCTCGAACTGATCGCCGACATGTTCAACATTGCCAACCGGTACAACGTGTCCGCCGTCAGCCCGCTGTTTACCAATGCCGGACAAGCCACCGCTGCCTACGATCCGCGCCAGTTCCAGTTCGCGATGAAGTTCTACTGGTAAGTTCTGAGCTTAGGTCTTGCGAGTGGCGGCGGAACATCCCCGCCGCTTTCACGTAGATTAACTGCATGTCAGAACCCGCAAGTCCGATTCCGGCCGAGCCCTCGACGGCGCCGCCGCTTCTTCCCCCAACCCCCGCGACCTCCCTTTTCCGCGGACCAAACGGCATCCGCGCCGGTTGGCGGGCGCTCATTTTCCTGGCGATTGTGGTCGGCCTGGTGGTTGCCATCAATTTCGTCATCTTCTTGGTGCTGCACTTTGTTTTGCATCGGCCCCCTCAAGTCGCAAGACTTTCGTCGCTCTCACCTGTCACCACTATCCTTACTGACGGCGCGATTTTTGTCTTTACCGGCCTGGCCGCGCTCATCATGGGACGCTTTGAGCACCGCAAGTGGGGTGAGTACGGCCTGCCCGCCAAGTACGCTTTCCGCAGCCATTTCTGGATCGGCACGCTGACCGGCTTCCTGGCCATCAGCGCCAGCCTCTTCTCCATCTTCTCTCTCCACGGCTTTCACCTGGCTGGCCTGGCGATTCACGGCACGACCATCCTGACAGCCACCGCTGCCTGGACTGCGGCCTTTGTTATCGTGGGTCTCGGGGAAGAATTCGCCTTCCGCGGTTATCTACAGTTCACGCTGACCACCGGGATGGGCTTCTGGCCAGCCGCGATTTTGCTCTCGGCGTTGTTCGGGCTGGCTCACGCCGCCAATCCCGGTGAAAGCAAGGTCGGACTATTATCCGTGGTCTGCTTCGGACTGTTGTTCTGCTTCATCCTTCGGCGCACCGGCAATCTGTGGTGGGTGGTTGGCTTTCATGCCGGATGGGACTGGGGACAAACTTTCTTCTACGGTGTGGCCGATAGCGGCCTCGCTCCCTACCACAACTTGTTCAATTCCAGCTTCAGTGGCCCGAATTGGCTCACCGGCGGAACGGTTGGCCCCGAGGCCAGCATCTTCACCCCCATTGTTCTGCTGATAGTGGGCATTCTGGTCAGCCGGGTTTATCGCGAGAACCGGTATCGTCCGTTGGCGAGATAGCGCCTGATAGCGGTGCTGAAGCCACTCCTCAACGCGGTCACAGCGAGACCGGGAAGCGCACGGCCTTCGGCCGCGGACGGACTGCCTGCCCGAGAACAAACCACTACTAGAGTGGTAAACTTTCTCTTTCACCCATCCTTGGCGCTTGCCCGGAGCACGTTCCCTAATGTCTGAAAGCCGCAGCCCGACGCCGCGGACTCGTGTGATCCGCGAAGCCGATCGTGGCGTTTACGATCGCGCTACCGTTTATGACATTCTCGACGCAGGGTTCTTGTGTCATGTCGGCTTTGTAACCGACGGGCAACCCTTCGTTATTCCTACGTCTTACGGACGTAAAGATGCCAGCCTTTATATCCACGGCTCGGCCGCCAGCCGCATGCTGCGCCACATGAAAGAGGGCGTGCCCGTTTGCGTTACGGTCACGTTGCTCGACGGACTTGTGCTCGCCCGATCGGTTTTCAATCACTCGATGAACTACCGCTCGGTCGTGATCCTGGGAAAGGCTACGATAGTGGATGACCCGGTGGAAAAAATCGAGGCTCTGCGCGCGATCTCCGAACACATCCTTCCCGGCCGCTGGGCCGACGCCCGCCAGCCTAACGAGCGCGAACTAAAAGCTACTTCAGTACTGCACCTGCCGATCGAAGAATTTTCCGCCAAGGTCCGGACCGGCCCGCCCATCGACGACGAAGATGACTACTCCTTCCCCACATGGGCGGGAGTGGTTCCGTTGGAGACAATGGCGGGCGCTCCGATCAGCGATCCGCCGCTCAATGCGAACATGGGGGTGCCAGCGTACGTGCGGCTGTATTCGCG
>JBAVAV010000650.1:0-7437 GCA_049585895.1 Candidatus Sulfotelmatobacter sp.
ACGGTGAGCTAGTAATCAGTGATAGATCAATGGCCAGTGGCCAGTTGCCGCCACTGGCCATTTGTTCTTGCGGGTTCTTGCGGAAAGCATGACCGGAATCCGAGCGCCGGAGAGGCCGATTTCCCGCGCAAGACTGCTTCCCCTGTCCGTTCTATTCCGGACGAGGCACAGGCGGTGACGATTAGCAGGGATGGTTCCGTGCCCGCACGAAAGTGCAGTTCCGTGCTCAGCTCGAAATCTTCTCTGCTACAATTTTTCTAGGTATGGCTCTTAGCGGTATCTCCGCACCAGGCCGTAGAGACGTTGCTTGCAACGTCTGGGCGGCAGTGACACGGAAGACGTAGCGAACTACGTCTAGTCTGTCCAGCACATTGCGGCTCACTGTCTGAGAATGGCAGGTTTAGATTCGCGCAGGCGCGTCCCAAGGAGTATCAACAAACTATGTCATCCATGAAGCACGAACTCCGCCTGATTAGCGCTTTCGCAACGCTCGCAATCCTAGTCCTGGCCGTCGGCTGCCGCGGTTTTTTCACGAACCCCACGCTGACCAGCATTGCTGTTTCGCCGACCGCGCCCGAGGTCGAGGTGAATCAAACCCTGCAACTCCAGGCCTTCGGAACCTTCGACGATGGCAGCCGCAGCCAGATCAAGAGTGGGGATAGTTGGTCGAGTGACACTCCTCTCGTTGCTTCGGTCGATTCGGCTAGCGGAGTCTTGACGGGATTAGGTTTAGGGACGGCCACCATCACGGCGAACGCTCAAGGCCTGAGCGGTACAGCCGCAGCTACAGTATTTCTCGGTGGCGTTACTGCCATCACCGTAAGTCCGACTTCGGGCAACGTGTCTAACGGAACGGCCGGATCGGAAGCCGAGTTCCAGGCATTTGCCACAACGAACGGAACACAAGTGGACATTACGAGCACGGGTTCGACCTGGACCATTACTCCTACGTCCACAGATCTGACTTGTTCGCTTGTCGGTGATTTTGAAGTATGCACTTCAGACAGCAACGCGGCGATTCAGACGTACACTCTTACGGTAGGATATCCCGGCACGACAATTGTTGGCACGGCAACAATAACCGTTACGCAGTAACGGAGCGCCTCTTTCGCCAATACATGCTTGCGGATCGATTAACACAGTCAAGAAGAACAGACGGACGAACGGCGACGCTACCGTCGTCCTTGATCCCTCAGGGCTTTAACCTCGGGCCAGTCAAACGTGGCGAACTGGAACCGCTTTGCGCGTTCACGAATGCGCTGGGCTGCGGCGCGCGTTTGGTTCTGATCGACCCGTCCGCTATTCGGAACCAGCCTAGCCACGGGTTTGTCGTGCCGGGTAATGACAATACTCTCGCCCCGTTGTACGCAGTCCAGCAGAGTTCCGAACACTTTCTTGGCTTCAAAGGCCCCTATTTCCTTCATAACTCCTTATCACTATTAAGCTAGCAAGTCGGGGGTTGGCGATTGGCCTACTCCTTCATCATCGTATCGATCAGCGCGTAGAGTTGATTGCTGTCCTTCATTTCGACGTAAGGACGGTCGGGACGCCGGTTGCCCACGACGTACACCGTGGGCGTGTGGTCGATCTTAATGGCCTTGCCCAGATCGCGGTCGGCGTTAACCTGGGCGGCAAGTTTTCCTTCGGGATCGATCACGAAAGGGAACTCCACTTTGTGTTCCGCGGCAAACTTCTCGGCGTAGCCGCGCAGGTTCTGGGGATTGATCTCCAACTGATTCGAGAAAATGTAATCGCGGAATTCGTTGCCCAGCGCCTTGGAACGCGTGTCGAAGTAACGCGCCATTACCGCTGCCTGATACGACCAGTTGTGCATGGGCAGGGGAAAGTCATGCCGGATCACGGGAATCTTGTAGGTTTTCCCGGCCTGCTCCACGAGGGGCGCAGTACGGCGGCATTGGGGACACTGCAAGTCCTCGAATACCACGATGGCCACGGTCGCGCCTTTGGGCGGACGCAGCACCGTGCTGGGAGTATCCTGCGCCGAGGCAGATAAGAGTGCAGCCATAAGAAATAAGGCGGCAAGCGACAAGAGAAATCGATTCCTGGTATTCATTCCAATCTGCATCGCCATATTCATACGTTTCCGGGTTCAGAAAATGATATTCAGCAGTCAACCTCATGGTACCCGAAGCGTGTCTGCGGTGTCAGGCCAGTGAAAGGGAAAAGGGTCGTGAGGTGCACAGGCCATCAACCTTCGTGCCGCAAACCTGCGGCAACAACGCGCTATAGTGGAAAGTTCACCGCCTGCAACCACGAAAGTGACCCGTTATCTCTCATTCTATTTTGCGCGGCCGGCGTTAGCGTTCGTGCTGGCTGGCGCCTTCGTAATCTCCGGCTGTAATCGCGGGCGCCATCGCGCGCTCGAGATCAACTATGTGTCGGCCACCCAGGCTTCGTTGCGCGACCAGGTAGCCGCCATGTACACCCGCGTGGGCACAGTCAAGAACGGAGAGCGCGTGGAGGTGCTGGAGCGCGAGAAACGTTTTGCCCGCGTGCGCACCGCCAGCGGACTGGAAGGCTGGATCGAGCAACGGTATCTGGTGGACCAGAAAATTTACGATGGCCTGCAGAAACTTGCGAAGGAAACCGCCAATCAGCCGGTACAAGCACCAGGAGTGCTGCGCAACGACTCCAACCTGCATATTGTTCCCGGACGTGAAACCGATCACCTCTACCAGCTCGCAGCCGGAGCGAAGGTTTCGATTTTGCAGCGCGCCACGGCGGAGAAGCAGGTGGGTGCAGGCCCCGCGCCGGCCAAGGCGGCGGCAAAATCCGCTGCACAACCCTCCGGCCCCGCGCTCGAGGACTTCTGGCTGGTGCGCGACAATGAAGGCCACGCCGGATGGGTACTGGCGCGCATGGTCGACATCGACGCCCCGCTCGAGGTCGCGCAATACGCCGAAGGCCAGCGCCTGATTGCCTTTTTCGCGCTCAATCAGGTCGACGATAACGACAAGGGAGTCCAGAAAAAAGTTTCGCAGTATCTGTGCGTCCTCAGCGAGCCGCGCGATGGGCTGCCTTACGACTACGATCAGGTGCGCGTCTTCACGTGGAATGGGAAGCGCCACCGCTACGAAACCGCCTACCGCGAACACGGTCTCAACGGCGTACTGCCGGTGAGCGTGACCAGCGAGAGTTTCGACAAGGAAGGCACGCTGCCGGTCTTCATTCTGCGCGTGAAAGACGATAGCGGCAACGTAACCGAACGGAAGTACAAGCTGAACACGCCGATCGTGCGGCGAGTGCTGGCCCCGGGCGAGATTCCACAGAAGGCCGTCCCCCAGCGTCGCAGACGCCGCGCTCCGCGGTAAGCTAAGGCGAACCCGCAGCCGTCTTCACGAATTCCGGCGACTGTCCCTGGCCCCACGGATCATACGTCAGCGCGAACTGGACGCGGTCGCGAATGGGCGGGTGATCCCAGGCAAAGAAAACCGCGGCGGGGCTCACATCCCGATACTCGAGCCACTGCTCGCCTAGCCGTTGAAACGATTGCGCCGCAACCTGGCCAGAGTCGGGAAACATTCCGTGCACGATCTCGAGCCCGTATTGGTCTGCCTGATGTTCTTGGGCGCGGCTGTAGGCATTCAGCAGCGGCCCGGCGGCAAACAGCAACACCGATCCCGCCAGGCACAGCAAGGGCAGGGAAGCCCAATCGTCTAGGTCGCGGATGCCCCAGCCGGCGCCCCATCGCCGCTGCATGAATGTGGCTAGCCGGTGATTCAGATAAAATAGCACGAAGCAAACCCCCAGAGTGAAGAAAAAGCCCTTCACTACGTGACCGAGAACGTAGTGGCCGAGTTCGTGTCCGAAGACGTACATGATCTGCTGCGTGGTTAGCTTGTCGATGGCCGTGTCCCAGACGACGACGCGCTTGGTCGAGCCGAATCCCGTGACGTAGGCGTTTGAGCCAGTCAGTTTCTCGCTGGCCTTCATTTCAAACATGCGGCTGGCAGGAATCTCGATGCCGCTGCGCGCGATGACGCGCTCCAGTTGCGTCACCAGTTCGGGATGGTGCGGCTGCAGCGGTTCAAACTTGTTGAACAGCGGCTCGATTGCGACGGGCTCGATGAACACGAGAAATGCAGAGATCGGAATGAACGCCAGCCAGAAGTAGAGCCAGAAACGGCGCGGGCTGCGGCGCAGAAATGTATAGAGGACCCAACCGAGGAGCGTGGAGACAAGCGCCAGCAGCAGGAGTTGCACCAGCCAGTCCCGGAACCACGATCCCCAGCCTTGCACGGAAATCCCGTAAACGCGTTCGACATGCTGCGCGTAGAGACCCAAGGGTAAGGTGAGCACGACGAAGAGAGCCACGAAGATAGGCATAACGATCGCGGCTTGCAGGACTCTTCGCGAAGCGACGCGTTCGGCCCAGTCGCGCACCCGGACCATCCAGCGGCAGCGCAGAAAAAGCCAGAAAATGAACCAACCGTACAACGTCGAGACCACAAAAAGGACCCCGCTGATCAGGTAGAGGCCGTATGCCTTACGGAGTTTGTCGGGCGGTAATGTGTAGTGCGTGACGGTTTGTTCAGCGGGCGCAGCAGCGGCCGTTGTTTGAAGGCTTTGCCCGGCAGTTGGCGTGGGCAGTTGGGTTTGCGCCGCCTCGCGAATCGGGGTGACCAAGGCACCGACAACGATCAGAATCGCAAGCGAAAAAATCGCGATCAAGCGTGGCATGGGCGACCTCGGCTCTAGGAATACCACAGGCATGATTTCTTGGGATTCGTGAACGAAACACGCTGCTCGTAGAGACTTAGCTTGCGGTTTATTTCCAATCAGGTTCATTCCAAATCGAGGTTCAGCGGCTTCTCGCTTTTCTTATCATCCCAGCCCTCGCTCCTGATCAAGTTCCGCGCCTGCTGAATGCGCTCGTCGAGCGATGGTGAATCCTTGCGCGGCGGCGCGGGTTGGGCATCGCGGGTGAGGAATTGAAACATCTCAAGCAGTTCGATGGCGGCATGCGGAGAGTAGCCCGCAGCCACTGCCAGCTTGAGGCCTTCGCGATCGGCTGCCAACTCGCCGTCCTTGCCATAAGGACTGCCGAAGTCGTCGATCGAGAGCTTGTCGAACTGATCGGGAGTGAGGTGATTTTTTTGCATGGCTTCGACGACGCGCTGCGCGCATTGTCCCAGATCGATGTGCTCGATTTCGTGGCCGAGGACAACGGCGAGTTCATCTTCGTGCGTCATCAAGGCCAGTACGCCACCACCCACGACAATCTGCCCGCCGGGATAAGCCACAGCGCTGCGGAAGCCGGGATGAGGATCGAGACGGAACTTGTAGGGCAGTTTGCGCCGGGCATGCTGTGCGACCTTGTCGCCGACTTGCTGCAGATATTTCTCGATGGCTTTCGATTCGGCGGTGTCGGCGAATCCCTGGGACCTCTGAAAAGCGGCGAACAGCGCGTCGCCGGCACGGATCTCGTCAGCGATTGACAGTTGGGGTGCGGATTGAGCAATAGCGAAAGCTGGAAACAGTATCCAAGACAGGAATCGCACACTTCCAGAGGTGAATTTCATTGTGAGCAGCACCTTGTATCCCGAGGGTTGGACGGAGGTTCTCGCAGGCGGTTAGCAGGGCGTCTATGAATGCTCGTATGAAGAAGAATTGCCAGTTTGAATAGCTGCTAACAATAGAAGTCCGCGATGCTCTCGACCACCGAGCGCTGCTCGTCTTCGGTAATTTCGGGAAACATGGGCAGGGCGAGGACCTCCCTGGCGGCACGCTCCGCTTCGGGGAAGTCGCCTTCGCGGTATCCCAGAGAAACGAAGCAGGGCTGAAGATGCAGAGGAGCGGGATAGTAGATTTCCGTTCCGATCTTGCGAGCGGAGAGAAATTCGCGCAGCACGTCGCGGCGGTAAGCGCGTATTACGTACTGGTGGAAGACGTGATAGGCACGGTCCGAAGTCGAAGGCAGACGAACGGGGGCATCGCTTTCCGCCTGTTGGCCCGCGGATACCAGGCCGGCAGCCGCGAAAAGTTCATCGTATCGCGCCGCGCGCACGCAGCGTGCTTCGTTCCAGCTTTCCACGTACTTCAACTTCACGCGCAGAATCGCGGCTTGGATGGCGTCGAGCCGGCTGTTCCATCCCATTTCGTCGTGCACATAGCGCCGAGAGCTGCCGTGATTGCGCAGGCGGTGCATGCGTTCGGCCATATCGGCGTCGTCGGTGGTGACGAGCCCGGCGTCGCCGTAGGCACCGAGATTTTTTGTGGGATAGAAGCTGAACGCCGCGGCCAGTCCCAGCGATCCGGCGCGGCGGGCTTGGCTTTTTTCGTCGGTCCAAGCCGCGCCAATGGCCTGCGCGGCATCCTCAATCAGCGCCAGATGAAATTCCTCGGCGAGGCGCTGCAACGCGTCCACGTCGGCGCACTGGCCGTAAAGATGAACAGGCAATAGTGCGCGCAGCTTGAGATGCTTACTGGCGCGAAGATGTGCCCCGACCAACGCCGGATCGAGATTGAATGTCAGCGGGTCGATGTCGACGAACACCGGACGAGCCCCGGCCCGTACGATGGCGCTGGCTGATGCAAAGAAGCTGAAGGGTGTAGTGACGACCTGATCGCCCGGCCCTACTCCGGCGGCAGCCAGCGCCAGCCACAGTGCGTCCGTACCCGAGGCGCAACCGACGGCATATTTCGCGCCGCAGAAGCGGGCAATCTCGCGCTCGAAGGCTTCGACTTCCTCTCCAAGGATGTAGTGCTGGGAAGCGCAGACACGCCCCACTGCGGCCAGCACCTCGGCACGAATCTGCTCATACTGCCGCTGCAAGTCGAGCAGGGGAACGGAACCGGGCGTCTCTGCCGACGCCGAGGAGACCTCTGCGCGGCCAGCTGATCCGGGCTTGGTAAAAGAGGTGGTCACGAAAAGGTATTGTAGCAAGCAGGATCGAACCGCCGCAGTGAAGAACGTGGGGATATGCGGCTAGGGCAGGACTCGCATTTCGCGTTATGTATTTCCATATCTTACTCTGTATTTACGTATTTAAATCAGGAAAAAGCAGATGCCAAAGAGCATAAAGCCCCTATAACAACCACAAAATAGACAACTTGTAGTCTAGTTATCATCTGGCGTTATAATTGCCAACACCTCTCGTTTAAATTCTGTGTCTTTCCCTGTTTTGGCGAGGTCCGACGAATTTTCTGTAAAGAGGAAGTTCAATTCGGGCGGCGGGCTGAGCCAGGACAACGCCGCCAGGAGGAGCAATGCAAAAGTTAAGAAGTCTCTTCGGATTTGGTCTCGTTGTTTTGTTGTGCGCCGTATTCTCGTTTGCCCAGACCGGCACAATCGCCGGAACTGTCACTGACCCCAGTGGTGCCGTGGTGCAGGGGGCAGAAATCACGGTTCGGGGCACTGCGACGAACGAGTCGCACAAGGCGACGAGCAACTCCACTGGCTACTATTCCGTAACC
>JBAVAV010000651.1:0-11941 GCA_049585895.1 Candidatus Sulfotelmatobacter sp.
GCGCCCCCCCTACGATATGAAGTGCAACTGGAAGACTTACGTAGATAATTCTCTGGAAGGCTACCACCTGCCGAGCGTGCATCCCGGGCTGAATCGCGAACTGGATTTCAACGCCTACGTGGTCGAGCCACACGAGCTGCATGTGCGACAGTTCAGCCCGATTCGCGGGGCGCAGCCCGGCGACACTACTCCGCGCCGGTATCAGGACGCACGGGAAGATTTGACCACCGACTATTTCTGGATTTTTCCCAACTGGATGCTGAACTGCTATCCCGACAATGTTTCGCTGAATATCGTGCTGCCGCTCGAACCCGAGCGCTCGTTGGCTATCTTTGAATGGTACTTACCAGAGCAGGATCACCGTACGCCGGCGGCGAAGGCGTCGGTAGAGTTCAGCGATCAAATTCAGGTCGAGGATGTCGGCATCTGCGAAAAAGTGCAGAAGAATCTGCGCTCCCGCAGTTACGTCCGAGGCCGCTTCAGCGTGAAGCAGGAAAAGGGTGTTCACGCGTTTCATCGCATGTATGCGGGATTGATGAAAACGGATTAAGCATTTTCCGCCTTGAGCAACATGCAGGTCACGTCGTCATGCTGCGGCGTTGAGCCGACAAACAAATCCAATTCTGCCATCAGGCGTCTTAGCATCTCGCTCGGCGTGGTTGCGGCAGCCGAATTGATCCCGCTGAGAAGCCGCATCTCGCCATACTCTTCCTGCTGCGCATTCTCCGCTTCCACCAGGCCGTCGGTGAAAATCACCAGCCAGTCCCCGGGCGCGATCACCACGCTGGCCGACGCATAGGTTGCTTCGGGCAGAATGCCCAGCGGCAGGCCTCCGACGTCCAGGCGCTCGAGGGAACCGTCGGCGCGGCGCAGGATTGGAGTGTTATGCCCGGCGTTGATGTAGTTGAAGCTGCGCCGGGGCGTGTCATATTCGGCGAGAAAAGCGGTAGTGAAGCGCAATCCCCCCTGGCTGTTGGAGCACGCGTATTTATTCATGTCGGCCACCAGCTCAGGCAGCGCAACCTGGGCGGTAGAAAGCGTTTTGAGGCTGGCCTGAAACGTCGCCATGAGCATCGCGGCGGGGATGCTCTTGCCGGCTACGTCCGCGACCGCGAATATCACGCGATTGTCATCGGCCGTCTTGCCGGGGCGGGGAAAGACGTCATAGTAATCGCCGGCCACGGTGTTGGCGGGCCGGGTCGCGTAGGCGATCGACAGTCCGGGAATCTGCGGCGGGGCTCCGGGCAGCAGCCAGGTCTGAATCTCGCGTGCGATCTGCAAGTCGCGCTTCATCACCACGCGATCGGCAATTTCGAGCATCAGCAGAAAAAAGAGCAGAAGTCCGGCCCAGAAGTGGAAGTCGAATTCCAGGACGTGAACGTCTTGATCGGAACCGTGATAGTTGAAACCGCTGCTGGGAAGCACCAGCATGATCAGCGCCACCAGCAACAGTACGCGGCGCGCAGGCGAAAGCTTTTCGAGAACCGCCCAGAAGAATTCCTTGATCACGTGCAGGCGCCGGCCCCGGCGGGTAAGACCCTCGGGAGTCTTGGCCTGGACATCGCGCGAGTAGAGGCGGTAGCTGGCGCGCGTTTCGCTCTCGAACTGCGACCAGAGCTGGTTGAGCTCCAGCCCTTCAGTAACGCGCCTCCAGAATCTTTGCAGCCGCACCCGCAGCGAAGGGCGGTGGGCGGAAGCAGGTTCGGCGGGTTGGGAAGCAGTCGCCATGAGAGTCAAGTGATTATAGAGGAGAGTTGGAATCGGGACTTCTGATTTTCGCTTGCCGATTTGCAACTGTGCGGGGAATCGGCGATTGGAATCGCGGATTGCAAACACTCAGAACCTCAGAACAAGGGCAATTGATCATTGATGCCTTGCACGGCCCACTTGATCGCATAAGGCGGCTGTTCCCGGCGGTTGTCATGGCCGATTCCGTATTTCCGGCGAAAGAGCGCGATAAGATGCGACAGGCGTTTTGCATAGGACGGAGGAAGGAAAGCGCGATTCTGAAAACGCCGGCGGTAGTTTTCCACCAGGTGCGGAAAGCTTGTTTCAAGGAAGGGAAGAAACACCGCTGCCGAGCATGGCTTCAGAAACAATGGCCCAGCCCAAAGGTGGCGGGCGCCGGCAGCGGCTGCCGCTTGCACGAGGGCTTCGAGATCCTTGGGCGAATCGGTGATGCCGGGCAGCACCGGCGAACCACTGACCCCCACCGTCAGACCTGCTTCGGCGAGCGCACGCACAGCATCAAGGCGCAAATCGGGGCGCGGGGCGCGAGGCTCAAGAATGCGCGCAAGATCGGCGTCGAGGGTCGTGATGGTCATGTCAACGGACAGCCGGTTATGGCGCGCAACCTCGCGCAGCAGATCGAGATCACGCACCACTAGATTGGACTTGGTCACGATGCCGAGCTCGAATCCGTGATGGCGGGTAAATTCTTCAAGAATGGCCCGCGTGACTTCGTAGCGGCGCTCGGCCGGTTGGTAGGGATCGGTGGCTGTGCCTAAGGCAATGGATTCTCCCGGCTTAACCTTCCGCAAGTCCTGACGCAACAACTCTGCGGCATGCTGCTTGACGTAGATTTTCTGTTCAAAGTCCACACCGTCACGCATCTCCATGAACTCATGGGTGTAGCGGGCGTAGCAGTATTTGCAGCCGAACTCACAACCGCGATACGGGTTGATGGTCCAGGTAAAGGGCAGACCGCGGCCGCTGGCGCACCGGTTCAGCAGGGACTTTGACGGTAGCGTGTAGCACTCAACGTTGTGGCCTTCGCGGAGGGAACTACCCTGCGACGCCAAGCGCGCGATGCCGACGAGTTGCGGCTTGTCCGGGAGAGGGAACAGAGACTGGATGAGCATTGAATTCGCCTTTTGTTCGCCTATAATACAGCGCTTGATACGACCTGTCAACGACTTCTTGCAGGAAGGCGCTCGGTAACCGAAGAGTTATTCGACAAGCGGCTTTCGCCTTGGTGATCGCCCAGGCGGTTTCTATTTGCGGTCAAGAGGCCTATTGCTGTACCGGCTTTTCCTCCGGCTTCTCAAAGATCTTTGGGTCGATGGCAGGATTAAGTTCCAACGCAATGTATTCCGACATGCTCGAGTCCTCGCCGTTCTGTTTGTTCTTGCGCAACATTGGAATGGTTATGCCATCGACGGTCTTCCAGTTCTCCATGGAGGTTTCGCCCGCGGCGGGACCGCTTCGCCCCAGCGTTCGGTAGGTTTCTTTCAGGATGTGACCGCTTTGCGGATCGACGTACCAGCGAATCACAGCCCCTGCGGCGTTCACATCCACGATCCGCGTTTCGATATCTCCAACCCTCTCGTTCCCTCCGGCACGGAAGAAGACGTCTGGATCCTTCCAGTGTGCGGCGATGAAGATCGGATCGCGTTTGATTTGTTCGAGGGTCTCCGTTTTTTGGCCTGCGGGGAGCGCTTGCGTACCCATTGCGGCTGCCGAAGCAAAAGCCATATCCGGCGTGACCACAATCGTCATAGGTCCGTTTGGAGTTTGCATGTCCGCGTGCAGGCGGTCGGGAAAGACGATAATGGTGTCCATTGGAATGGCTAAGTCTCCCTGCGGGGTTTTCTGCGTGACGGTCAGCTTTGCCTTGACCGACTTAATCGCCGCCAGCTTGGCTTCGCCGCCCATCGCCGCGACCACCTTTGCGGCCAGCGCTTTGCCCTCAGCGTTCGACTCGGCTGGCTTCGCGTTCTCTTCTTGCTTCGCGTCTTTCTTCGCGCCGGGCGGAGGAGGAATCGTGATGTCAATCTCTTTCACCGCTCCCAACGATGAGAGAGGCTTGTCGAACTCTTTCGTGTTGCCCACCACCAGGACGGCCAGTTGGTCGCGGTGCAGATATTTCGCCGCGACGCGATTCACATCCTCAGCGGTCACCTTCTGGATTTCGCCGGGATATTTGTCGAGCCAGTCTGCGGGATATCCATAAAACTCGTAGGTCATGCGTTCGGCGAGGACTTTGTCGGGCGAATCGAGGCGAAAGATGAACGCATTCAGGATCGCATCTTTGGCGTTTTTGATTTCCTGATCTGTGATGGGTTGTTTGGCCAGATTGTCGATGTCTTCAAACAGAGCCCGCACAGATTCAATCGTGCTCTGGCTCTTTGTGCCCATGCCGAATTGCAGAATGCCGGGATGCCCAAAGTTGGCGCCGATGCCGCCGCCGACGTTGTAGGC
Organism: Candidatus Sulfotelmatobacter sp.; assembly: GCA_049585895.1. Taxonomy (GTDB): domain Bacteria; phylum Acidobacteriota; class Terriglobia; order Terriglobales; family Acidobacteriaceae; genus Sulfotelmatobacter. Next base: position 4,201 of record JBAVAV010000651.1, read on the forward strand.
CAGGCCGCGCTTGGTGCGGATGTCGTTGAATAGCCGGGAGGCGAATCCGCCGGCAAACGTCTCGTTGAAGACGCTGATAGCGTAATAGTCCGGGTTGTTGCGCGTCGTGCCCAGCGTCACCATGCGGATGTCGCTCTGGTTTACGTCTTCTTTGGGGATCAGGTAATAGCCTGGCGGAGCGGGGTGATATTGAATTTGCCCGCGCGGAGGCGTGGGTCCTTTCGGCCACGATTCAAACGCGGTGCGCAGCTTGGCTTCCAGTGCAATGGCATTGAAGTCGCCGCTGATGCCTAGAATCATGTCGTTCGGATGGACGTAGGTGTTGTGCCAGTTGAGTAAGTCCTGGCGTGTGACGGCAGCTACAGTGGCATACTCAGCTTGACGAGCGTACGGATTACCGGCGCCGTAAGCCAGCTTGGCTGATTCGCGCGATGCAATCCGGCCGACCTGGTCGTTGCGTCGCGAGATGCTGTCTTCCATTCCCTTTTTCGCGATGTCGATCTTGTCGGCGCGGAATCCGGGATTCTGCAGCAGGTCGGCAAAGACTTTGAACACATCGTCGAAATCGCCTTTGAGGCAGGACAGGCTGATGGTGGTCGAGTCCGAGTCGCCGCCGGTTTCCACCTTCGCCGCGCGTACTTCGAGGAAGTCGTCGAGCTGGTCGCCGGTCTGGGTCTTAGTGCCGCCGGTGCGCCAGACGTTGCCGTACAGATCAACCAACCCCACTTTCTCCGCAGGTTCGCTGACGGAGCCACCACGAATGCGCGCGGTTGCATCGATCAGGGGAAGCTCGTGATCCTCTTGCAGGAAGATCACCATGCCGTTCGACAGCTCAAGCCTCCTAGGCTGCGGCGGGTGGAAAGCCGGCAAGGGAGGGATCGGAACTTGTTGCCAGCTCGACGCCTGAGCCTGCGCCCTGGATAATGAGAAGATCGTGGTCGCAGCCAGCACGAGAATCGTGCCAAGAATCTTTCGAGTCACTGCGCGTTTCATTGCGCACCTCCCTGGCTTGCGTTGACATCACCCGATCCTCGATCCCCGGCGCCGGAGTCCTCTGAGCCTTGATGTTGCGAGCCTTGATCTTGCTTGCCTGGATCTTCCGAGTCTGGTTCACCGGATTTCGAATTGCTCTCGCCTGGTTTTGCTTGGGTTGCTCTTTCGATTATGCCTACGGTGCGATTGGTGTCGACGAAAATGTCGTTGGCTACGCGGCGAATATCTCCCTTGGTCACTCGATCGATACGATCGACGGAGCGAAACAACTCCCGCCAGTCGCCATAACGCGTCTGTGCGGTGGCCAACTGAACGGCCAGTCCTTGATTGTCGGCCAAGCCACGAATCAGGTTCGCCTTGGCGCGTGTTTTGATCATCTTCAACTCGTCGTCGCCGATGTCTTCTTTCTTGAGCCGGTCGATCTCAGTGTGAATCGCATCGGCCATCTCCTGCGGGGTATGGCCGGGAAGCGGCACCGCGAAGAACGCGAAGAGGTGCGGATACTTGGTTCCGGGGAGCCCGCTGAAGCCCGCCGAAAACGAGGCAATCTTCTTGTCGCGCACCAGGGCGCGGTAAAGCCGCGAAGTGCGGCCTTCCGACATGAGGTCGGTGATGGCGTCGTAAACGGCGTCGTCTTTTGTCCGGTAGTCGGGCCGGTGGTATCCCTCAAGATAGATGGGCTGGGATGCCTCCTTCAGGATTACCGTGCGTTCGGAGTTCTGAGGGGGCTCGGCGGTTGTAGTTTCGTCGGGCTTAGGGCGCGACGGCAGCCGGCCAAAATACTTTTCCAGCATAGGTAGAACGTTCGCGGCTTTTACATCGCCCACTACCGCGACCACCATGTCCACCGCCACGTAATATTTGTCAAAGAAGGCCTGTGCATCAGTGGCGGAGAATGAGTTTAAGTCGGCCATCCACCCGATCGTTGGCCGGTGATAGGGATGGGCTTCGAATGCGCTGGCCGTAAACTGCTCCAGCAGACGCCCCACCGGCCTACTATCGGTGCTCATCCTCCGCTCCTCGATCACGACATTACGTTCTTTATAAAACTCCCGCAGCACCGGGTGCAGAAAGCGCTCCGATTCGAGGTAGGCCCACAGCTCCAGGCGATTCGTAGGCAGGGAGTAGTGATAGGCGGTTTCGTCGAGACTGGTGAAGGCGTTGACGTCTTCTCCGCCATTTTGCTCGATGATCTTGCCGAACTGGTTTGGCGTAACGTACTTGTCTGCCACCGCGATCGCGTCTTCCCAGGCTTTCTCCAATTGCTGCAATTTGGCCTCGTTGCGGCCCACGCTCTTGTCGCGCTCGGCGATGTAGGCTGCGTAGGCGGTCTCGACCTTTGCGAGGGCGGGTTTTTCGGCGGCATAGTTCGTCGTGCCAATCTTGTCGGTGCCCTTGAAGGCCATGTGCTCGAACATATGGGCGAGACCGGTTTTGCCCATCGGGTCCTGCGCCGAGCCCGCGTCGACCAGGGTGAAAAACGAAAAGACCGGAGCTTCCGCCCGTTCGCAAATTAGCAGCGTGAGGCCATTTGGCAGCTTCTTGACCGTAATGCGCTTTTCAAAAGATCCGACATCCTGGGCCGCGGCCAAGGCGGCAAGAAAAAGAAAGAGGGCGATGGTTTTGAGTGTGCGATGTCTCATGAGAGCTCCGGTCTAACGAATATGAGTCGGGCGGACACGTTTAGACGGACAAACAGGGCGGAACTTTGAAACTACGTGGCAGCAAGGCAGGTTGTCAAACGGGAGGCGGGTTCTGGTTGTCTCATCTCCGGGAATTGCCGTATTTTGCAGCACTGGCAGTTTCAGGCACAATGCGTTCTGGAGATTCCACACGATGGATTCAACTGTCGAGGTCCAGGGCAAACATTTGAAGCTTTCGAACCTGGAGAAGATCCTCTACCCTGCCACAGGATTTACCAAAAAGCAGATCATCGATTACTACGTCCGCATCGCGCCCGCTTTGCTACCGCATCTCACTGGGCGCGCTCTCACGCGCAAACGCTATCCCAACGGCGTGGACGAAGAGTTTTTTTACGAGAAGAATGCGCCCATGCACCGGCCGGACTGGGTAAAGACAGTGCCCGTCTGGAGCGAGGGGAATCGGCGCACGGTTCACTACATTCTTGCCAATGATCTCGCGACGCTGGTCTGGCTGGCCAATCTGGCCGCGATCGAACTGCACCCATCGCTCGCGCTCGCCAAAGACATCGAGTGTCCCACGATGATGGTTTTCGATCTCGATCCAGGCCCCCCCGCCAACATTGTTCAATGTTGCCAGGTGGCGATGTGGCTCCGTGAAATCTTCGATCATTTCGACCTGCAAAGCTTTCCCAAGACCTCAGGCTCCAAGGGACTGCAAATCTACGTTCCGCTCAACACCCCGACCGACTACGACGCGACCAAGACATTCGCGCACGCGATAGCGCAACTGTTACAACACGATCATCCCGGCCTGGTGGTCTCCGACATGAGCAAACAGTTACGCGCCGGCAAAGTATTCGTTGACTGGAGCCAGAACGATCAGCACAAGACAACCGTGGCGGTGTACTCGCTGCGGGCGCGAGAGCATCCCACGGTTTCAACACCGGTGAGTTGGGAGGAAGTCGAACACGCGCTGAAAAAGAAAGACGCCAATCTGCTGGTGTTTGAAGCTCCCAAAGTTGTTGCCCGCTTCGAGAAGATGGGAGACCTTTTCCATCCGGTCCTGACGGTCAAACAGCAACTGCCGAATCTGAAGGGACTGGCTGCGGGCACAGCAACTGGAAAGGCAGAGACATTTGACATCGCGGCTAAAGCGGAGGAAGAACCCAAAGCCCGCCGCGGAGGTGCCAAGAAAAAAGCAGGAAAGCAGCCGCAGCGGTCGAAACGGGCGCGCAAGGTATAATCCCGGCTTCGTGTGGCCTCGGCGCTCTTGTAGTAGGTAGTTGAGCGAGACCACGCCTGCCACTCCAGACCTTTATGGCGCAACTTTTCGCCGGAACCTCGGGATGGGCCTATGCAAGCTGGAAGCCCGATTTCTATCCCGAGAAGCTCGCGCAGAAAAAATTCCTCGGCTACTACGCCACGAAACTCAACACGGTGGAAGTAAACTTCACTTTCCGGCAGCTGGTGAAAGAGACGACCATCCAGAAATGGATGCAGGAAACGCCTGCAGAGTTCCGTTTCGGAGTCAAAGCGCACCAGGTCATTACTCACATCAAGCGCCTGAAAGGAACGGAAGATTTCCTGCCCCGCTTTCTGGCGACGATCGAACCGCTGGCAAGCGCGGGCAAGCTTGGCCCAGTATTGTTTCAACTGCCGCCAAATCTTAAAGCAGACGCTGCATTACTCAAAGACTTTCTGGTTCTTCTTCCACGGACTCTGCCGGCTGCTTTTGAGTTCCGCCACGACTCGTGGTTCAGCGACTCTACGTGGGATGTGCTGAAGTCGCGCGACGCCGCTCTGTGTGTCGCCGAAACGGAAGAACGCACGACGCCCGACGTGGTTACGGCGAATTTCGTTTACTACCGTTTTCGCAAGCCCAGCTATACGGGCGAAGAACGTGACGCTATGATCACGCGAATTCAGGAGCACCTCGCAGCCGGTCGCAACGTGTTTGCCTATTTCAAGCACGAAGAAACCCCGGAGGGCGCGCTGTACGCGATGGATGTGCTGCTGAGTCTCAGGGAGCCGTAACACTCCGACGCACCCTGCTCATCACTTTCCACAGCGCGCGGTGACGCTCATACTGTCTATTCCGGCGAGTATGCCCTCCGACTCCAATGCGCGGGTGCTCTCCGCCTTTCTCGATTACCTGCGAATCGAAAAAGGCTTGGCGCCGCTTTCCGTCACCGCGTACACCACTGACATCCGCCAGTTTGCCGAATTCCTGGAAAAGCGTAAGCGGCTTTTGCTGACCGCCCGGCGAATCGATATTCGCGACTTTCTGCAGCAGCTTTTTTCGAATCAGGTGGATGGGCGCAGCGTAGCCAGGAAGCTTTCGGCGCTTCGCCATGTCTATCGCTATCTGTTGCTCGACAAGACGATTGACCACGATCCTACGCTCAACATCGAATCGCCGAAACAGTGGAAGGTTTTGCCCAAATCGCTGGCGCGCGATGAAATGGAAGCGACGCTGGCTGCTCCCTTAATGCAATGCAACATGACGCGTAGCACGATACAGTCGGCAGCTCTGGCGTCTCGGGATCGTGCCATGCTGGAAGTGCTTTACGCAGGAGCATTGCGCGTTTCTGAGCTCGTCAACGCCAAGCTGGAAGATTTGAAGCTCGAAGCGGGATACATGCTCGTTCGCGGCAAAGGCGACAAAGAACGCGTGGTGCCGCTGGGAAGATCGGCGCAGGAGGCGTTGACGGAATATCTTGCGCAACACAGGTCAGTGCTGGCGTCAGGAAAGAGTGGGGGAGCCCTCGCGGCGCCAATTAAAACATCGCCGCTATTGTTCCTGGGGCGCGGCGCCCGGAAGTTGACTCGGCAGCGTGTGTGGCAGATGGTGCGGGCAACCTCTGCCGCCTCAGGACGCCACGCGTCGCCGCACATGCTGCGTCACTCTTGCGCTACTCATATGGTGCAAAACGGCGCCGATTTGCGCACGGTTCAGACAATTCTTGGCCATGCCGACATTTCCACAACGCAGATATACACCCATTTAGCCCTCGATCGGCTGAGAACTGTTTACCAGAAACATCATCCGCGAGCGAAAGCGAGATAGATTTCTCGGTCTTTGCGGTGGATTGAGGTTGAACAGACGATGAATGCCGCCAAGACCACCGTCAGCAAGGCCGTCGCCGACTTCCTTCGCCACTTGCGTGAGCGTAATGCGTCGCCGCATACGATCAAGGCCTACAGCGGCGATCTGGCGAACTTTGCGGCCTATGCGGGCCCACGCGGATGGAAGCAACTTGACCACATCGCCATCCGCGGCTTTCTTTCGCAACTTTATGACAAAAGACTGGGCAAGACGTCCGTCGCGCGGGCGCTGGCTGCCGTGCGCTCGCTCTATCGCTGGCTAGCGCGAGAGGAGGTGGTCGAACAGAATCCCGCTAAACTGGTCGCCACTCCTAGACTTCCCAAGAAACTTCCACGCGTGCCGACGATCGAAGAGATGAACTCTGTCCTCGATGGCCAAATGCCGGAAGGCGCCGCTTTTCCCGAACGCGACCGGCTGATGCTGGAACTGCTCTATGGCTGCGGTATTCGTAATTCGGAACTCACCGGCATCAACCTCGATGATATTCGCCTGAGTGCGGAAGCCATTCTGATTCGCGGGAAAGGAAAGAAGGAACGCTACGTCACTTTTGGCGAGTCGGTGAAGCATGTGCTTGCGGCGTACCTTCCCGAGCGGCAAAAGTCTCTCGCCGCAGCGCGCCGCAATACTTCAGCTCTTCTTATCAACCGCCGTGGTGGCCGCCTCACCACCCGCAGCGTGGGAAGGATCGTCAAGAAGATTGCCGTGGCAAAAGGGCTTTCCTCGGATGTGCACCCCCACACCCTGCGTCACGCCTTTGGTACACACATGCTGGAAGAAGGCGCAGACCTGCGCGCCATCCAGGAGTTGCTCGGGCACGAACGCCTCGCCACTACGCAGCGCTACACGCAACTTTCCATGAAACATGTGCTCCAGGTCTATGACCAGACGCATCCGCGCGCTAAGTAACTCACCCTTTCACAATTCAAGCATCTCTCTTCTTGGCATTTCTTAATGCCGGCGAACCTAGCTGGAACGTTACCAAGGAAGCTGCCCTTCGGAGGTCTGCGCCAGGGGCTACAACGTATTAGTCTGAGAGGGTGATCAAAGGAGCCGCCGCCAAGCTCAAGTCCGCAAAGAATCCAGCCGTATCCGTGCGTCTCAGAAGTGCAATTACAGAGTTGCAGGCACTACTTGAGTTGCTGCATGACGACGATCTTGATCCCCGCGTGCTGGGCGACTTTCGGGATGCGCTAAACCGGGTGCGGAACACGGCATGGGCGGCGCAACAAGCCGCCGCTAATAAGTTGTTCGATCACGGTCCAACCAACATGGATTCTTTGCTCGCATCGGAGCGAGTGCGCGCCGCGTATCAGCTTTGCCGCTCTATACGCGAGGACTTGGAGGGCGAGAATGTCGAATTTCAGAAAGGTCAACTGACCGAGCTCTACGGAGTCACGACCCGGCTCACCAAGCACCTGAAACAATTACTCGGATCGCGGTGGTAGGCGACGCCATGCCGGGGGCGGGCCGGCCGGCGCGATTTCGCAGGCTGACTATCTTCGCAGTTCTACCCACATTTGCGTCACACGCGCCTTCAGTTCCGCCGTGAGTTGTTCATACGCGGCCTCAGACGCTTCACTCTCCGGCGGCGGCCGCATCGGTTCACCAAACCAGATCTTGAGCGGTGCCTGCTTTGGAAAACTCTTACTGCGCGGCCAAACCTCATAGAAACCATCAATCGCGATAGGAATGATGGGGACCTGCATGTGAATTGAGAGGATGGCAGCGCCTTTCTTGAAAATCTTGGGGGTTCCGTCGATCGAGCGCTCGCCTTCGGGATAAAGAATAAGCGGGCGCCCCTGCCGCAGTCCAAATGCTCCGGCACGCATAGCAGGCACCAGATTCGCGTCCGGATCCACAACCACCACCCTCAGTGAACGCGCCAGCCGCAGCATGAATCCCCGACCGAAGATGTCGCTGGTTCCCACCGCAAAAACTTTGTCAAATACCTGCGTCGGCAAGACACTTGCCAGAACAAGCGGATCGAGATAGCTCTGGT
>JBAVAV010000652.1:0-4575 GCA_049585895.1 Candidatus Sulfotelmatobacter sp.
CTGCGCAAGCAACCGGACAACGAGTCCCTACAAGAAAGCCTGCAGAAGATTTGGGCGCAGATGACGCCGCCGGAGCGGCAATTGGCCATCAAGCTCAGCCAGTGAAGACTCCGGCGCCGAGGGCGAGACGCCCTCGGGACAGCCGGCAAGATGCCGGCGCTACTGACACGGCGTCCTCGATCATATTAGGACACCAAGCGGTTATGGATTAATTTGGTAATTGAGAATCTTTGGTTTTAAGAATTACCAAATTGCTCAATTACAAAATTACCGAATTCAATAGTTCGCAATCCGGTTCCGTCTGCAGCACGTACTTCAAGCAGGAAGAGACAGCAATTGTCGGCTTCGCGATCACAAGGAATTTCGGCCGATCTGGCCATCGTCACCGGCCTAAAATCTGGCAATCAGAGCGCCATGGCGGAGCTCTACGATCGCTACTCTTCTGTCGTGTATTCGGTTGCCTTGCGGGTGCTCGGCGATACGGGAGCCGCGGAAGACGTGCTCCAGGAGATCTTCCTGCAGTTATGGCGTAATCCGGGAGCGTTCGACGCCGCTCGCGGCCGTTTGGGCGCGTGGCTGGCGGTGATCGCGCGCAACCGCGCCATCGACTCCCTCCGCAAGCGCCGTCCGGAAACCGACATCGAAGATGTGATGATTTCCGCCGCGCCCGACTTTGCGGCCGAGGCCGATCGCTCCCGAGCCGCGGAGAAAATCCGCGGCGTGATGGGAGCCATGCCAGCGGCACAGCGCAGCGCGATCGAGATGGCGTATTTCGAAGGGCTGAGCCATTCCGAGATCGCCGCAAAAACCGGGGAGCCGCTGGGCACCATCAAAACCAGAATTCGTGCAGCCCTGATGACGCTGAGGAAAGCGTTTGGAACTTGACATTGGAAGTCAAAGTCCCCGCCCTGTCTCTGCAAAGAACGCAGAGACAAGGCTGGGGCACGCGAAGAACATACACATTAGCGTGGGAAGATGAGCACGCACGAACAATTCGCCGAGGACCTTGCGCTCTACTCGCTGGGAGCGCTCGAAGGGAAGGAACGCGCGCAGCTTGAAGAGCATCTCGCGACCTGTGCTTCCTGCAAGCTGGAGCTCGAGCAACTGCGCGCCGACGGAGCCTTGCTGGCGCTTTCGGTCAGCGGGCCGAAGCCTCCGCAGCGCGCCCGCCAGCGGTTGCTGGATGCGGTAGCGAAGGAAGCGCGTATCCCCAAAGTTGTCCAGTCCGCTCCGAGGCGCTCGTGGTGGGGAGTTCTGGGATGGGCCGCGGCGGCGGCCATGATCGTGTTCGCCATATGGCTGGCGAAAGAGAACGCAACGCTGAAGGAAACTCTGGCCTCGGCGACCCAGCAGGCCGCCCAGAGCACGCGCGAACTCGAAGACCTGCGCCGAATCAGCGCGCCCATCCTCGCGCCTGAAGCCCAACGCATCACGCTGGTCTCCATGAAGACGGCGGCCCAGCCGCAAGGAAAAGCATTCTATTTGCGCCGCAGCCGAAGCCTCGTCTTTATGGCCAATAACATGCCGGCTTTGCCCCGGCAAAAAGCCTACGAGCTTTGGCTTATCCCAATGAGCGGAGCGCCCATTCCCGCAGGCATGTTCAAGCCAGACGCGCGCGGCAGCGCCACCTTAGTTAATCCTCCGCTGCCCGCCGACACCAAAGCAAAGGCGTTCGCTATCACGGTTGAGAATGAAGCGGGCGCCACTACTCCGACAATGCCGATTGTGATGATGGGCGCGGGGGAATAACGCGCGCGTTTCGCGCTGCTGCGACAAGGACAAAAGCCAGTTTTGCTAAAACAGCATCCGTCAGCCTGCCTGACGTAAGGTGGGAAACCCGTTTCCGTAGTTGTAGGGTTTGACCGTAGTCAGCGGCCAAGCTGCGGAAAGAATGCTACGGGGAACCTGTAGTCTCTTGACATAACACTGCTCGTGAACGGCTTTGCCCTTTTCATCGGCAGACAGATCTATGTGCAGAGTCAGGGGCAGGCCGCAAAGTACGCAGGATATTTGGAAGGATCTTCCGTCCATAAGCCCTCCTTTATGGTGCAAGATCAGCGTAGTCCACACGCGGAATGCAGGCTGGTCAATACGAACCAGTTTGGGAAGTTTCCCGTTACTATTCGGCTTCAGGAGCTTCATTCATCCGCACAGCTCTGGGTTTCGTCCAGCTGTTTGCATTTGTGCTCGGCAAATTGCTTACGAAGACTCTCTTGCGCGTCCGCTACCCGCTTGATGGCAGAGATGGGAACCTTGAACTGGAGATCGCAAAAAGTGCAAACTCCAAGTGCGGGCGTGGTCCCCAGCCATTTGAGTACGCGAAGATTTCGTTTCGGCATGCGCACAGTGGTCGTTGCGGCAATTGCCGCATGATTCTTTCTCCGTGGGGCGCGTTTACCCTTCGTCTTCTTCCTTGAGCTTCGCGATGACTCCGAAATCTTCCAGCGTGGTGGTGTCGCCTTTCACTTCGCCGCTGGTAGCCAGCTCGCGTAGCAAGCGGCGCATGATCTTGCCGCTTCTTGTTTTGGGCAGCGTATCGGTGAAGCGGATGTCGTCGGGCCTGGCCAAGGAACCGATTTCCTTGGTGACCCACTTCCGCAATTCTTCTTTTAATTCCTTGGTGGGTTTTCTTCCCTGTTCGAGCGTAACGAAGGCCGCGATCGCCTGACCTTTCAACTCATCCGGACGTCCCACTACAGCGGCTTCGGCGACGGCTTCATGGGCAACCAGCGCGGACTCCACTTCCATCGTGCTCAGGCGATGGCCGCTGACGTTGAGCACGTCGTCTACGCGTCCCATGATCCAGAAGTATCCATCTTTATCTTTACGCGCGCCGTCGCCGGTGAAATACATGCCGGGAATTTGCGACCAGTATTGCTTTACGTAGCGGTCGGGATCTCCGTAGATGGTGCGGGCCATTCCAGGCCACGGCTTCTGGATCACAAGAAATCCTCCAGATCCCAAAGGCACCGATTTTCCGTCCATAGTGACAATGTCGGCGACTACGCCGGGAAAGGGACGCGTTGCCGACCCGGGCTTGGTGGCAATCGCGCCCGGAAGCGGCGCAATCATGATGTGCCCAGTTTCCGTCTGCCACCAGGTATCGGTGACCGGGCAGCGGTTGCCGCCGATGGTTTCGCGGTACCACATCCAGGCTTCGGGGTTGATGGGCTCGCCGACGGTGCCGAGCAGGCGCAGACTTTTCATGTCGTGCTTGTTGGGCCATTCGTCACCCCACTTGTTGAAGGTGCGGATAGCGGTGGGCGCGGTGTAGAAGATGTTCACTTTGTGGCGCTCGACGATCGACCAGAAACGGTCCGGCTCAGGGAAGTTGGGCGCGCCTTCGTACATCAGGCTGGTCGCGCCGTTTTGCAGCGGGCCGTAGACGATGTAGCTGTGGCCGGTGACCCATCCGATATCGGCGGTGCACCAGTAGGTATCTTCATCTTTAAGATCGAAGATCCATTTCATGGTGAGATAGGTGCCGACGGAATATCCGCCGGTGGTGTGGACGACGCCTTTGGGTTTGCCGGTTGTGCCGGACGTATAGAGGATATAGAGAGGATGCTCGGCATCGAGCGGCTCGGCGGGACAATCGCCGGAAGCCGTGGCCATGAGTTCGTGCCACCAGTGATCTCTGCCCTTCTGCATGTTGATAGGTGTTCCGGTGCGCTTGTAGACGACGACTGACTTCACGCTGGGGCAGGTCTTCAACGCTTCTTCGACAGCGGGAAAAAGTTTGACTTCCGCGCCGCGGCGGTAGGATCCATCCTGTGTGATGACGGCACTTGCCTCGGAATCGTGGATGCGATCGACCAGAGCATTAGAGGAGAATCCTCCGAAGATGACGGTATGCGGCGCGCCGATGCGGGCGCAGGCGAGCATAGCGATGGCGAGCTCGGGCGTCATGCCCATGTAGATGGCGACGCGGTCATTTTTCTTTACGCCAAGGGCCTTCAGTACGTTGGCGAACTTCTGCACTTCGCGATGCAACTGCTGGTAGGTGAGCGTGCGGACTTCGCCGGACTCGCTCTCCCAGATGAGCGCAGCTTTGTTTTTGCGCCAGGTCTGCACGTGGCGGTCGATGCAGTTGTAGGAGAGATTGATCTGGCCGCCGACAAACCACTTTGCCCAGGGACAATTCCACTCGAGGACGGTATTCCACTTCTTGAACCAGTGCAGCTCCGAGGCGATGCGTCCCCAGAACTTCTCGGGCTCGTCGACAGACTCCTTATATAGGCGCTCGTATTCTTCGAGGCTCTTGATGTGAGCTTGCCTGCTGAATTCGGCGGGAGGATCAAACTTGCGCTGCTCCTGCAGGATGGAATCGATGTTGGTGGCCTGCATATCTACCACTGCTCTGTCGGGCATGATGGAAGCCTCGGGTGGGAATCTGTGGCGCGAGCCGGGAGACATTTTACCAAGTAGTCGCGGCTCCGCGGTATGTCAGCGGCTGAAGGCGCTGTTGATTCTCTCGACTTTACGGGGCAGCTAAGGAGGTTGCGGAAAAAGTCCTTCATGGGTGAATATTCGATGCGGCGGCTGAAGCCGCTGTGGATATTATTGGGCTTTTGC
>JBAVAV010000653.1:0-4991 GCA_049585895.1 Candidatus Sulfotelmatobacter sp.
CCCTAAGGCAGACCGATGTGGGGCAGCCACCCCTAGAAAGGCGTACTGCAGGGCCCTCGACTGCCGCCGAAGTGCTTAAAACCTCGAAATGCGAAGTCACGCAGTTTTTATATCAGGTTCGCCAAAATTACCTGCCTGCGCTGTCCTTCCATCTCGATTGGGCGTACAATATCTTTGTATTCAAGGGCTTACGACCTAGACAATTGATGCCGTTTTGGCATCCTACCTGTAACAGCAAAGGGGGGCGCCTGTCAGCAGAAGGTGCCCAAAGTTTTCAGCCCCAAACGCTCCCCAACTTGGAGGAAGTTTCTTATGAGCAACCGAATACTTGTAGCCCTGCCACTGGCCGCAGTGCTGGCGTTTCCGGCTTTGGCGCAAACCTCACCTTCTGACACTCAGTCCGCTTCGCCGCAGACGCAGTCGCAATCCGGCGATACGGCCACCGGCAAAGCACCTTTGGCGCCTCCGAGCCGCGAGGGCTTCTGGGGACGTGTCAATCCTTTCGCCCGCAAGACTTATGTAAAGCGCCAGACCGAGCCGATCCGCGACCGGGTGAACGAACTCGATGACCTGACCGCAACCAACGGCAAGGCGATCAGAGACACCGACTCTCGCGCGCAGGCGGGCATCAAGATGGCTTCCGACAAGGCCAACGAAGCCGACCAGCACGCCATCGACGCCGGTAATAAAGCGACCATGGCGCAGCAGACGGCGGAGCAGGCCAGCACCCGCATTCAGACGGTAGAGACCGTGGTCGGTAACATCGATCAATACAAGGCTTCGAACCAGACTGAGATTCGCTTCCGTCCGGGCCAGAGCGTGTTGAGCAAGAACGCCAAAGACGCCCTCGATGAGATGGCGAACACAGTGAAAGGCCAGCGCGGCTACATCATCGAAGTGCAGGGCTTCTCGTCCGGCAAGGGCCAGATTGCAATCTCGAACTCGCAGAAGATGGCCGAGTCGGTGGTTCGCTACCTCGTCCTCAACCATGAGATTCCGGTCTATCGCATTTATCTGGTCGGAATGGGCAATGCGCCGGTCGCCGGAACAGACGACACCGCGAAGCCGAAGCATACCAGCGGTGGACGAGTGGAGATCAGCCTGTTGAAGAACGATCTGGAACAGCTGGCTTCGACCGCTTCGGGCATGGATCACTCAAACATGGATCAGCAGCAACCGAAGTAGTCTTAGTACCAAACGGGCGCCTCGCCCGAGTCCCTCCCCCAGGAAAGCCTCTCGCGCAAGCGAGAGGCTTTCTCGCGTTTGCCAAGTTTTCTAAGTCAGAAGAGCACCTTGGCGATCAACGCGGCCGTCATGGCCAGCGCTCCAAGCAGCGCGTTGTATTCGCGATGTTTCAGATACAACTCCGAAGAAAATTCTGACGACGCTTCAGCGGCGGCCGATCGGCTGTGGCTGGGTCTCGGCAACATCCTCGGCACCCGCCGCGCATATTCCTCGAACTCCGGAAACCTCTGCCGGAGGAATGCCTCTTCGTCACGAATCACGGGAACGTAGATGGCGAAGAATATCGCGATGAGCACGATGCCCACCCACCAACTGCGTGCGGCGGCTGCAAATCCGATGCCGATCAGCAGCGATCCCAGATACAGTGGATTGCGCGTGTAGGCGTAGGGACCCGATGTTGCCAGGGCCTCATTCTTGCACACGTGCCCGGAAGCCAGGGCGCGAATCAGCAGTCCGGGCACAATGCCTGCGGCGCCTGACACCAGCGACCACCACGAAGGCCGCGCCATCCAGAAATAAAAAACAGCGAAGGCAAACCCGAGGGGCACGCGGATGCGGCGCGCAATTTTCGACCACTCAGCCATGAGCGTTTCCGGTCACCGGTGTTTCCCGTCAGCTTAAGCGTCCGCAAGCAAACCAACCGCGGCCGCAGCTACTTCCTCAGCGGTGATTTCCAGTAATCCGGCGTCCGGTTCCGCGTGGCGCGCATGTGTAGTGAGGCTCGCCGCACTACGCAACACTATGCTGCGCGTTCCATAAGGCCCGTTGCGTGCGGGATCGGTGGGACCAAAAATCCCCACCACCGGAACTCCTAGCGCGGCCGCCAGATGAAGCGGGCCGGTATCGCCGCCGATGAAAAGGCGCGCGTGCCGGGTAAGGGCGATGAGCTCGGTGATCGTACAACTCATCGGCTGGGCGGACCGCGCGCTGGCAGCCTCGGCGGCGCGCGCCAATTCCTCTTCGCCCGGACCGTAGTTGAGCACCGAACCCACGCCGTGATCCGCCAGCCTGCGCGCCACTTCTCCGTAGCGCTCAGCTGGCCAGCGCTTTGCTCCCCAGCCCCCACCCGGATTCAGGATCGCAAATTCCGTGACGCCGCCGTCCGCCAGCCGCTGACCGATTCGCGCCTCGGCATGCGCGTCATGGGGAAACTCCACACGCGGCACAGCCATCTTTTTCCCGGCAATCATTTCCGCGGCGGAAAGATTCTGCTCAATGATATGAGTTCCGCGCGCGATGGCTCGGCGCGTATACCAAAGGCTGGCCGGAGACTCCCGCGGCTGTGCCGCACCATAAACCACGCGCGCGCCCGACCAGCCAGCCAGCACCGCCGACCGTAGCGCTCCCTGCAGGTCGACCGCAACGTCGTAGCGCGCGTCGCGGACGTCGTTCCAAACTGTCGCGATCTGCTGCATCGTGGGCATCGACAACAACGACTTGCGCCACGCCTTCAGGTTGACCGTGTGCACCTGGTCAACCAGTGGACGCTGCGGCGAGCACCGCCCGCGCCGCGGCGAACCCGGCGCGCAGAGAAGTTCGGCCCAGCGCTCTTCGATCAACCAGCCGATGGTAGCTTGCGGAAACACCGCGCGTAGAGCGTGAACGGCGGGCAGCGTATGGATTACGTCCCCCATGGCGCTGAGGCGAACGATCAGGAGCCGTTCGATGTCAGGCTTTCCTTCCGAAGCGGAGATCAATTTTTCCTCGGTGCCAGGCGTGAGCGAATGATTTCGCTGGTGGAATGGTGCTTTGGATCCCCCACAATCTCTACGCGTCCGCCGCACTCTGCTACCGCGTCGCGCTCCGGGACTGAATCTTTTGTGTAGTCGGTGCCCTTGGCCTGAATGTCGGGGCGAATTTCGCGAATGATGGCGCGCACGTCCAGTTCCGGAAAAATCACTACTGCATCCACATCGGCCAGCGCGGCCACAATTTCGGCGCGCTCGGTCGCGGGCATGATGGGCCGGCCTTCGCCTTTCAGCGCTCGCACCGACTCGTCGGAATTGATGGCGACCACGAGTTTTCCGCCGAGCTCCCTGGCCCCGTGCAGATAACGAACGTGACCCACATGCAGCAGATCGAAATTGCCGTTGGCCAGAACGATGCGCTCACCGGCACGCCGCCATTCTTCCACACGCCGGCGAAGAGCGTCGCGAGTCAGAATTTTTCCCCCACCGATTTTGTTGTCTTCTTTCAATGCGATCGGGTGATCGGCGGTGATTGTTCCAGCGCGTGCAGCAACTCCTCGCGCGAAACGGTGGCCGTGCCGCGCTTCATCACGACAATTCCGCCGGCATAGTTAGCCACCTGTGCCGCCTCTTCTGTGCTGGCCCCGGCGGCAAGGGCCGCGGTGAATGCGGCAATCACGGTATCGCCCGCGCCCGTTACGTCTGCAATTTGGTCGGAGCCGAAGATGGGAATGTCCACCGGTTTGTGCCGCGCATCGAAAGCCGCCATGCCGTCGCGTCCGCGCGTGATCAGCAACGCCTGCAGCTTCATGCGATCCATCACCTGCTCGCCAGCCGCAACCAGTTTCTTCCAATCCTGCCCGATGCGCGTTGCCAGAGCGTCTTCCACTTCGGGCTCATTCGGTGTAGCCGCGGTCACGCCGGAATATTCCAGCAGCCGGTAGCGCGAATCGAGCACGATGGGTACAGCCCGCCGCCGCCCTTTCTCGTTGAGCGCATTCACCAGCGCTGGAGTGGCCGAACCATACCCGTAGTCGGAAACCAGCAACGCGTCCGACACGCGAACGTACTCACGGGCCGCCAGGAAAAGTTCTCGCGTCAGGTGGCGGCTGGGCGCCGCATCCGGCTCGCGATCCACGCGCACCACTTGCTGCCGCGCCGTGTGCGTCATGCCGGCGAGAATGCGCGTCTTGGTCACGGTGGTATACGCCTTATCCTTCAGAACTCCGCTGATCGGAATTCGCTTATGGCGAAAATATTTCAGCAGTAAGCGGCCCGGCTCATCGTCGCCGACCGCTCCGACTGGTAGCACATTCACGCCGAGATCGGCAAGATTGTTGACGGCGTTGGCCCCGCCGCCCGGCAGAACCGTCCGTTCGCGGTGCTTCAGAATCAGCACCGGCGCTTCGCGCGAGACGCGCGAGATTTCTCCGAAGAGAAACTCATCGGCCACCAGATCCCCAAGCACCGTAATGGTGACCTTGGGGAAGGTCTCGATGATTTTCTTCAGCCGCTCCGCTTCTTTAGGATGCCTGGTCATGCGATCTGGTGATGGCGCAATGATGGCGCAATGTCGATTGCTTAGCGCTCCGATGCTTTACACTCGGCGGCTGACATTCGGCCGCCTGGGGCATTTTCTCATGCCCGGCGGCGGCGCTCGTCGATCATGCGCAGCATGGTATCCACAGCGTTAGCTGCGTCGGCCAGTTCCATGGTTACCGGGACCACCGCCAGCGGAGCCAGTGCTGAAAGAAAACCGCCGAGATTGACCGCGTCTTTTTCGGTGGTGGCGAAGCCTCCAGCCCCGCTGCGCTGCTTGAGCTGCAACAATTCGCGCACGTCTTTTTCTGTGTAGGCATGATGATCGCGATAAAAAGCTTCGGCCACCGGCTCGACATTGGCCGTGCGCAACTGCAGCAGAAAATTCTTAGGCCGCGCAATCCCGCAAAACACGACCGGCCGTGGAGGAATATTCCGCAAAACAATTCCGCGCCGGACACGCCAGATCATCTTGCCCTCCGTGGGAAACGATTCGGGTGAAGCGCCGCTGGTCAGCAC
>JBAVAV010000654.1:0-1780 GCA_049585895.1 Candidatus Sulfotelmatobacter sp.
ATGCCGGGCGAGTTCGCCGGCTGGATCGCGCCGCCGAAGGTCGGCATCGACAACAAGCCCGGCGATTTCGAATACGTGAAGATCGAGTCTTAGCCCGGATATCTCACTGAGGGGGGTGCACCGGGGCTCCGAATCAGCGAAAGTTGTTTTGTGAAGAACGACTTGCGCGGATAAGGAGAGCTTCCCCGATGCCGACAGAGTGTAGCACAGATTTCGATCTGTTTGGACCCGTCGAGGGCCGCCGCGTGGTGGCCGAGTTCGACGGCGGCGCCATCACGTCGGACGCGGGTGGATTGCTCCTGAAGGCGACCGACCGCGCCCTCGGCCTGATCGAGCGCTTCGCCGCCTGCTTCGAGGATCGGCGCAGGCCGGAGCTGGTCGAGCACGAGGTGGCAACGCTTGTGGGGCAGCGCGTCTTCGCCATCGCGCTCGGCTACGAAGACCTCAACGATCACGACGAGCTGCGGCATGACCCGCTGATGGCGGTGCTGGCGGGCAAGCTCGCGGCCCGCCGCGCGGATTGCGCCCCGGTCGCCGGCAAATCGACGCTCAACCGGCTCGAACTCTCCCGCCCGCTCGCCACGCGCTATCACAGGATCAGCCACGATGTGACCGCCATCGAGGCGCTGCTCGTTGCCCAGTTCCTCGATGCCCACGACAAGCCGCCGCGCCAGATCATTCTCGATCTCGATGCCACCGACGACCCGCTGCACGGCCATCAGGAGGGCCGCTTCTTCCACGGCTACTACGACACCTACTGCTATCTGCCCTTGTACGTGTTCTGCGGCCGCCACCTGCTGGCCGCCAAGCTGCGGCCCTCCAACATCGATGCCAGCGCAGGCGCGGTTGCGGAGATGGCCGGCATCGTCGCCCGGATCAGGGTGCGCTGGCCCCATACGCGCATTCTGCTGCGGGCCGATTCGGGCTTTGCCCGCGAGGCGCTGATGGCTTGGTGCGAGGCCAATCGGGTGGATTTCGTCTTCGGCCTGGCCCGCAACGCCCGGCTCGCCGAGGAGATCTTCGTCGAGCTGGTGCAGGCCGAAGAGGAGGCGTGCCGCAGCGGCAGACCGGCACGCCGCTACAAGGACTTCCGCTATGCCACCCTCGACAGCTGGTCGCGCCGGCGCCGGGTCATCGCCAAGGCGGAGTGGACGCAGGGCGAGGCCAATCCGCGCTTTATCGTCACCTCGCTCAAGCGCAGCGAGGCTGCCGCACGCTTCCTCTACGAGGAGGTCTACTGCGCCCGCGGCGAGATGGAGAACCGCATCAAGGAGTGCCAAGCCGACCTTTTCGCTGACCGGACCTCCGCCGCCACGATGCGAGCCAACCAGCTGCGGCTGTGGTTTGCCTCGATGGCCTACGTTCTGCTTTGCGCCCTGCGCCGCATCGGGCTCGTCCACACCCAGTTCGCCGCGGCGACGTGCGCCACCATCCGGCTGAAGCTCCTGAAGATCGGCGCCATCGTGACGATCAGCGTGCGCCGCGTCCGCTTCGCCATGACCTCGGCCTGTCCCTATGCCCAGGAGTGGCGCCTGGCTGCCGCGCGCCTCGCCCTTGCCCGGGCCCGCGGCTCTCCCTGAGACAGGCGTCGCCGCACGCCATCAACGACGCGGCTCAACCCAAGGCCCACAGGAGACCCCGCCAGCCCAACCCGACCAGCGCGCCCCCCCGCGCCACGGCTCCGCGTTCGCTCGCCCCAAGCCCCGCCCGGGGCGCCGCAGGCGCCCCATCGCAGCTTCCCCTCCGTGAGAAATGCGGGCTAGGCGGGCTTTTGCCCGGT
>JBAVAV010000655.1:0-3737 GCA_049585895.1 Candidatus Sulfotelmatobacter sp.
TCATCGCACTGGGTGCAATTTGTTTGCCGGCACAAACGGCCGCACCAACAAAAGATGTGCCCTCGGTTCGGCGGGTGCAGGTCCTGCGCAGCCAGGGCGCCGTCGAAATCGAGATTGAAGGCAGCGATCGTCTTGTCCCGCAAGCCCAGGTGCTTACCGGACCGGATCGTCTGGTGGTGGATTTCCCCAACGCCGTTCCGGGATCTCAGTTGCGCAATCAGGCCGTGAACCGCGGAGAAGTGAAGAACCTTCGCGTGAGCCTGTTCGCATCGAAGCCGCCCGTGACCCGCGTTGTATTGGATTTGACCGGCCCGCAGCCCTACCAGATTTTTCCTTCCGGACGAACCGTGATGGTAAAAGTGGGCGGAGCGGGCACCAAGACCGCGGAGCTTAATTCCACCCGGCAGCCCGGGCTGGTGAATACCAGCTATCCGGCACAGCCGCTGAGCGCCTCCGCGCCGCCAGCACCGGCAAAACCTCCGTTGCAAGTTTCATTCGAAAATGGTCTGCTGACTATTTCTTCAGATAAAGCTAGTCTCTCCGAAATTCTTTTCGCGGTACATGAGCGCACCGGCGCCGACATTGCGATTCCCGCGGGGGCGGAGCAGGAAAAGGTGATGGCCGATCTCGGTCCCGGCCCCGCTCCGGAAGTTCTGGCTCACCTGTTGAATGGTTCGAAATTCAATTTTCTGATTCTGAGCGCACAAGGGGATGCGCGCGGCCTTGACCGCGTGATTCTCAGCCAGCGTACAGAGGGGGGCGTGAGCCCACCCGCGCTCGCTCCCATGCAGACGCGGCAGCCGGTGGATGCGCAGGATGATGGCGATGTGCCAGCGCCGCCAGCGCGTCCGGCAGAATCCATTCAACCCGCAACCGCCCCCGCGCCGCCACCCCCCGCCCGCCAGGTTCCCAGCACTCCGCCCGACACCAAGGCCCCGGAAACTACCGACGTCCCCGACTGATTCCGGGCAGGCAATCTCCGCGCATTCTCTGATTTCAATTTGGGTTGGGGATACGTCCGGTTATGGCGGCGTGATCAGCCGCACGGGGACGGGAGAAGAGCCGGCCACCGGACCTCCCAACGCATTGTTAGTGCACCCGGCGACGTTCAAAACGGTGACGTTCACGTCTCCGGTAGCGTCGACCGCATTGATGAAGACCTGGAGAAAACCGATGATTGTGACTTGGGTCGGGAGACCAGTCGGGAAGACTGTGACGGTGCTGCTGTCGTAAATCGGCAGAGAAACGATCGAGGTACTGCTGGTGACGACGGCTCCGCTCACCCCCAAGGGGTTACTCGTTCCAGCCTGGATTTGAAAGGGGTAGGAGGGGGGACCTCCCACGGGGAGGAGGACATCTTGACCGCTCAGAGCGGCGATTCCGGGGGTTGCTTGACGAATCAGACACTGAACTCCGTTGGTGGTGTCGGCCGAGCCAGGATTTTCGATTAAGTCTGCGGCGTTTCCGTTTAGTACTCCGCATTGATATTGAGTGGATTGGTCGCACCCCGCAATGGCCTGAGCATAGTTGCCGGCAACGTCAGAACACGCCGCGGAGCCATCCGACGTGACTGCAGTGGAAGCGAACGAAGTCTGGCCCGGAAGATACTCGAGATTAGTGGCTAGCGGCGGGGGTTTGACGTAGTTCGCTTGAGGCGGCGTGCCTCCCGGCACCAACAGAGAGCATGCCGCTGGCCCCGCCGTGCAGTCTGGGATCAGCCAAAACTGCTCCCCAATGATGCCTGAGCCGTTGGCTACAATTCCGGGGTTATTGATGTTTCCGGTTGTCGCATTGACGAATGGGGTGCAGCCGGAAGTGCAACCAACGGCGTGCAGAGGATCAAGATTCGGGACCATCCATGGTTTCACGCAACGCGGTTGAACTGATGTTGACGTGCTCGAAGGATTGAAAGCCTCCGCCGTAGCCGTGGCGCTAACGCTGCTGCCAACTCGGCCCCAGATGCGGGCAAAATACGTTGGCAAACTCGCCTGCGTGACCCGCACAATCACTATGGGATTCACCCCAAACGGGCCGCTGAGCCCTGAACAGTCCGGATTAGGGGTGCCTCCGGGAGTTGAGTAAGTTACGATGGTGGAGGATGGCGGTACCCCTGCTATGGTATTCTGCCGGGCGACCGCAATTGCGGTTTGAGTGGCGATGCTTCCTGCCCCACCGCAAATCTGCTGCCACGATGGGGTCTGGTTCAACGGAGTCACAGCCCCGGTGATGCCCGAAACCGAGATCTCTCTCGCGGCAGCCAGCGCCCCCGCATCCGCGGCCCTCTGAGCCTCGGCGCTGGCCTGATACAGCGTGCCGAGATCAATCGATAAACCCGCCATAGCGATGATGCTGAAAAGGGCCACGGCCACCAGCGCCAGAGTGACGCCCCGTTCCCGCGACCGTTTCGCGGCGCTCGGTCGCGGGCGTTGAATCAATGGTGGCAGCATAGCCAGTTCCTCAATTCTCGTTGAAGGCAGTAGCGGTAGTGGAAATGCTGCTCGGGCCGGAAACCGTCTTGCCCAACAGGCCGGACACGCCGCTGAATCGCCACTTGTATGGGTATTGAATCGTGACACATGTGTCGACCACATCCGTCGGGCCCGTGTTCAAGGCCTGGACTGTGATGCAACCCCGGTTGATGGTGAGAATGATTCCCGGCGCAGGGCAGCCCGTGGCGGCAGTCGACTTCCAAATTAGAGTTCCGGCAGGCGCCGGTGTCACGGGCGGGGGTCCTGCCAGCCCGCAGTCATTGATTTTTTCCGCCAGCAAGTAGTTATCGACCACCTGGAAGGCATCGCTTACAGAGGCGGGCACGCCGGAGGAATTACCGAGGTCGCTCGCCGGATCGGCGGCCGCCACACGGGCCCCGTCGCGCGCGGCATTAGTCAGTTTTTGCTTAAGCGAAAGCGCTCCGCTGAAGTCGAAGATCCCTACGACGAAGAGCATCAGCAACGGCAAGGAAAGCGCGAATTCTACAATCTGCGCAGCCCGGTCATCTCCACAAGCCCGCCGTATTTGGAAGGTCTGCTTCACTGCGTCTCCGCCCGCATCTGTGCTCGCGCGGGAAGCGCAGTCTTTTGCAAGTCCAGCGACGTGCACGGCTGAGGCCAACAGGGCAGGGTGAAATGGAAAGGATACTTGTAGGTGAAGCTGACCGAGGTGCCACAGGTACCAGCCCCGTTTAGAACAGAGGGGTAGGACAACTGCACATTGGGTTGGACACAAACGTTGCTGCTTGGGACGCTTCCGTCGCAAGCAACCGTGGGTGTGCTACACGAGGAACTCGCGGTTCCGCACCCGCACAGGATGGGAATCGGTGACGGCGCCTGGACTTGCGCCGGGTTCAGCTTCGCCGCAATCAGCGCGTTATTGACGGCGTTTACAGCATTCTGGGTCGGAGTGGTCAACGCACAGGTCGCGCAAGCCGGCGCTACAGCCGCACGCGCTCCCTGTCGCGCCGCGTGCGTGACGGTGCCGTAAATAAAGAAGGCTTGTCCAAACCAGAAGATCGCGATCACGACCACGAAGAGCAGCGGCAGCACCACGGCGGTCTCCGCGATTTCGGCGCCGCGCGTATCCCGCGTCAGCCTGCGCCATGCGTTTCGCATCACTTCCGCCATGTTACCGCCCTTCCCACGCGTAACGAACTCCATAAAGCACCACAGTCAACGCCAAGGCCACTCCGTAAGGGACCTTGAGTGACTGCGGATTATCCAGCGAAACCTCCGCGCCCGGCA
>JBAVAV010000656.1:0-6911 GCA_049585895.1 Candidatus Sulfotelmatobacter sp.
GATACAAACAACTCTTTGTTCATGGACACTCCGGTCCCGCCCTGACTAATTTAGAAAAGTCGGGCGGGCTTCACCGGGGGCGGAGTCAGGAAGGAAACGGGAGGATCAGGCGTCGCGATGCAGGCCCCGGACAGGGGACGGCTGGGGCTCAGGAGTGTTCCCCCGTGCCGAATCCGTTGCTCAAGCTTGGAAATCTTTCGCACGTATCGCTTTATGTCTGCCGGCTTTGTGACCGCTCTCTCAGACCGTTTCCAGTCGGGGGGCCGTTTCCATGCCCAGCAGCGTTCTAGCTCTAATCCTGCCCGGCCTTCGACTGCTCGACTGGCCGGTGAAATACCCTCTTCACGCGAGGGCGCTCGATATTTTTTCGGGCTGCGCCCACAAGCGCAGCAACTGCTCCTGCCATCTTCCTCTTAATTCAATCAGCCGGCCGACAACTGCCGTCAGTCCCGGCTAATTCACGAAACGGCGCATGCGGACATTCATTACCATCCCCAGCGCCAGGAACATGAACAACACGGAAGACCCACCGTAACTCATCAGTGGCAGGGGTATTCCGGTGACCGGCATAAAACCGACCACCATGCCGACATTGACCAGGATATGGAAGCTAAGCACAGCCACCACACCCATCACCACAAACGTGCCAGCGCGGTCGGGCGCTGTTTGCGCGTTCTGGGTCAATCGCATCAGCACTATGAAGTATAACAGCAGAACCCCCAGAGCGCCTACGAATCCGTGCTCCTCCGCAAAGGCCGCGAAAATAAAGTCGGTCTGGGGTACGGGAAGAAATGCTCCGTGTGTTTGCGAGCCTTTCCCGCCAAAAATGCCCCCTGAACCCACCGCAATCAAGGATTGTTCAACTTGATACCCCGAACCCTGCGGATCGGCATTGGGCTCGAGAAAACTCTCCAGCCGCGCCTTCTGGTAATCCTTGAGGTGGTGCCAGGCCAGCGGCATGCACAATGCCGCCAGAAAGACCACCACCGCCGCCTGCTTCCAACGCAACCCGCCCAGAAACAATCCCATCAGCGCAATGGGGAGATAAGTAAGAGACGTGCCCAGATCCGGTTGAGCCAGCACCATGAGCATCGGAATGCCCACGATGGCGCCCGCTTTCATGAAGTCGGACCAGGAAAGGTCCCGCTGATGCAGATCGGAAAAGTATTTCGCCACCGCCAGAATAAGGATCAGCTTCACCCATTCCGAAGGCTGGAAGTGATTTCCTCCGGGCATTTTGATCCAGCGCCGCGCGCCCAGGTACTTCTGTCCGAAAATCATCACTGCCATTAGTGACGCAACGGCCGCGATATAAAACCAGTGAATTCTGTCCAGCAGCGCCTGGTAGTTGATCAGGCTGACCAGAAACATCGCGCCCAGGCCTCCGGCAACCCAGTAAATCTGCTTGATGTGGGAGCCGGCAAACTTGGTGTGCATGGTGGCGCTGTGAATCTCCATGACGCCGAGGCCGCAAATCATCAGCACAAAGGCCAGCAGCACCCAGTCAAAATCGCGAAATGAAACGTAACGGCTCATGATTTTTTTCGTAGCGCCGGCGTCCCGCCGGCTGTCGCGCGGGCGTCCCGCCTGCGCACCTAACGTATTTAATTAGTCGGCATCATTCCTGGCGCAGTCCTTGCCACGAGTGCAGGCCTCTTCCCCACATCCAGCGTGAAACGCCCCGCCAGCAACTTCTCACCGTCCGCATCCGTATCCGGAACAGTCCATACCGCCCCGACCTCAACTTTGCGGCCGGTCTTCCGCTTCTCCGCCATTTTCGCCGGCAAACGCTGCTGTTTCTCGACGAATGCCTTAATCACCTTCGCTGCCGTGCGTGCTGCCAGGTATCCGTGCTCACCTTCCTCCAGCAGCGTGCACACTACGATTTCCGGATTCCGCCGCGGTTCCACGCCCACGAACCAGCCGTTATCTTTGAAGTTTGCCTTGCCTGCGGCGCCCAGCTTCGCCTTCAAGGCGTTGCTGATGGTCTGCGCGCTGCCCGTCTTCCCGGCAAAGTCGATGTTCTGTAAATGCGAAAGCGCCGCCGTACCGCCCGGGTTCACTACGTCCGCCATACCGTCGGTGATGATCTCCCAATTCTTCGGATCGAGC
The DNA here is from genome assembly GCA_049585895.1 of Candidatus Sulfotelmatobacter sp. Classification (GTDB taxonomy): domain Bacteria; phylum Acidobacteriota; class Terriglobia; order Terriglobales; family Acidobacteriaceae; genus Sulfotelmatobacter. The sequence continues at coordinate 2,113 of JBAVAV010000656.1, forward strand.
GGCACGGTAGTTTCGTCGGGCACGCTGGACGCCGGAATCATGCCGGGAGGAAGATCGCCAGGATTCGTCACATGAGGCCGAACTAGGCGGCCTCCGCTCGCGATGGCGCCGATGGCGCGGGCCATTTGTATCGGAGTAGCCGCGACCGCGCCCTGTCCGATGCCGACTGAAATTGTCTCTCCCGCGAACCACTTCTGCTTATAGTTGCGGATCTTCCACTCTTCCGACGGCATTACTCCGTTGACTTCCTGCGGCAGATCGATTCCTGTTTTCTGGCCGAGGCCGAAGGCGGTTGCGTATTTCGCAATCCTTCCAATGCCGAGTTTTTCCGCCAGCGTATAAAAGAACACGTCGCAAGACTGGTAAATGGCCTTGGTAATATCCGTAATTCCGTGCACACGGTGCTCGGCCACCACCCAGCATTTGAAGTACCGTCCGTAAAAAGTTGCGCCGCCGGCGCAGTTGACTTTCATATCCTGCGCAATGCCTTCCTGCAGGCCGGCCGTCGCCATGATGATCTTGAATGTCGAACCGGGCGCCAGTTGCGCCTGAATCGCTTTATTCAGCAGGGGATGGTCGTCGTCATTGTCCAGCTTATTCCACTCGTCGCGTGAGATTCGAACCGAAAAATTGTTGGGATTGAACGCCGGCCGGCTCACCATGGCGAGGATTTCACCGGTGCGGGGATCCATCGCGACGATCGCGCCATTCCTGCCTTCCAGAGCCTCTTCCGCCGCAATCTGCAAGTCGATATCTAAAGTCAGCTTGAGTTGTTTTCCCGGGACAGCGTCCGTCTCACCCAACTGCCCCACTTCTTTGCCGTGGCTGTTCACCAGGGCACGGCGCGCGCCGTTTTTTCCCATCAGCATCGCGTTGTACTGCCGCTCCACACCCGACACTCCCACTACGTCGCCCGGACTGTAGAGCTCGAACTGCGGCTGGTTGAGCATGTCTTCCGTCACTTCGCCCACGTAGCCGATCAAATGCGCCATGAAACCGTTACGCGGATACAGGCGCCGGTGGGCCATGATGGTGTCCAGTTCCGGCAACTCGTTGCGATGCGCGTCGATGAACGCCAGTTCATCCGGAGTGATGTCTTCCTTGAGAAAAATCGGCTGGTACTGCGGCATGGAAGCGAAGTGGCGCACCCGGCTTCGCACTTCGTTCGGGTCCATATGCAGGCCCTGGGCGATCAGCTCCGCATCGTTATTCAGGTCGCGAGAAGAGTCGCGCAGCAGAAGCGCGGAAAACGACGGATAATTATCGACAATCGTGCGCCCTTCGCGATCCAGAATCTTTCCCCTCGGCGCGAGAATGGGCACATTGCGGATGCGGTTCTTCTCGGCCAGGTTGGCGTAGAGGTCGCTCTGCATCACCTGCAGCCGCCACAGTCCGTAAGCCAGCACCAAGAAAATGGCGAGGATGATGTACTGCGCGGCCGTCAGTCGGATCGCCGATACTTTTTCGTCGCGGCCGAACATAGTCCTTAAAAGCCACAACCCTCAGGAATCGATTCGTTTGGTTGGAGTTACTCTATTCTAACCTGAGCGCTTCGCCCTCTGAAGTGGTGAGTTCGGTAACCAAAGGTCATCGGCGTTTGGAAAAGGTATCGCCCACTCAGAAGAAAGTTGACGAGTCGTCAGTCGATCCGGGTATTCGAACTACCCAAAATGAGAATTGCCTCAACCGAGACGATGGACTAGTATTCGGCCCCAGTGTCGCTGTTCGTCAGGAAATTCCTTTTAGCCGACCGGGCGCTGGCTGCTAAATCTCTCGACCAACACGAACTGCTGTGAGGTGACTATCCATGAATTACCGGTTCTCGCTCCCATCCATTTTCGCAACACTTCTTGTCGCTGTGGCACTGATCGGCAGCGCCGCCGCCCAAACGCAACAGGTGATCTTCCGCTTTTCCGGCGGTGCCACTTCTGGCCAGCCCGACAGTGGCTTGATCGCGGACAAGGCGGGCAATCTCTACGGCACAACCAACCTGATCAACGGAGGCGTCTACGAACTTTCTCCCCCGAGCGCACCCGGTGGCTCCTGGACTGAGACCACGCTGTATCTATTCCAGGGCGGCGTTGACGGTTTCAGCCCCTCCGGTGGCCGGCTCACAATGGACCTCAACGGCAATTTGTATGGCAGCAACTCTTTCGGCGGGATCAGCAATTCCGTCTGCCCGCAGGGTTGCGGAACCATCTACAAGTTGTCGCCACCATCCGTGCCCGGCGGCCCTTGGACCGAAACCATCCTGTTCAAGTTCGCTGGCGGCAGATTCGGCTTCAATCCGGGGCCAGTGACCCTGGTCTCTAATGGGTCACTAGTGGTTGCGGCGACGGTCGGCGGAGACTCAGCCAACGATGGCTTTGTGATGACTCTCCAACCGCCCGCGGTATCCGGTGGCGTTTGGACGAAGCATCTTCTCTACACTTTTCAGGGAGGCGCTGACGGCAGCCAGCCCAATGCCCCGTTCGTCGCCGACCAGAGCCACAATCTCTACTCCACGACTGCCCAAGGCGGTTCGGGAAGCTGCGACGGCGGTTGCGGCACTGTATTTGAACTAAGCCCGCCTGCGCCCGGAGCGTCGCAATGGACCAAGACTATCCTTTATGCGTTTCAGGGCGCACCGAGTGATGGCTCACTTCCCGAGCACGGTTTGATTTTCGACAGTTCGGGAAATCTCTACGGCACTACTTTTCAGGGTGGCAGCAACGATTTCGGCACGGCTTTCCAACTAGTGCCAGGCAGTCCTTGGACCGAGAACGTTCTGCATGTTTTCGGAACAACCTCCGATGGCATCTATCCCAACGGCCTGATAATGGACCCGGCAGGAAATCTCTATGGCGCCACTGCCGAAGGTGGGAGCGGTCTCTTCTCCGGAGGAACCGTCTACGAACTCTCTCCTCCGTCGATACCCGGCGGGGCGTGGTCTGAATCCGACCTTCACAACTTCCCAAGCGCAACGCGTGATGGGAATGGCCCGGAATCTACGCCGCTACTGCGCGGAGGAGTGCTCTTCGGTCCCACATTCTTCGGAGGCGGCAACAATCAATGCTCTTCTGGATGCGGAACGATTTACCGGATCGTTCCCTAGCTATCCGTCGTGAAAGGTGCCCGCTGCTTTCGAGCGCGGCGGGCTTTCTTACCGGACGGCTTGTTAAGCCCTTTGCTTGAATTTGTCCAGCACAAAAAACAGCCCTACGCCGAGAAACGCATTCGCCAGCCCTGCGAGAATGTCATGGGTCCAGCTCCAATTCAGGGTTAGGTTGACCATGCCGCGGGCCACTGTGAAATAAACCGCCTGGTGCAGCAGGTAAAATCCCAGCGTCACCAGCAGGCGCGCGCCGGCATTTTCCACATCCAGTTTCACGCCCAGCGATGACGCACCGAAACCGACAACGGTCTTGGCGATGCCATACACTCCGATCGGATAATGGCCGAGCGCATCCTGTACCAGCCCAATCGCGCCGCCAGTCAGCAGGCCCGAGATCGGGTTCCGTCGCGCCATGCCAAAGAAAATCGTCACCAGCAGCGGCAAATCGAAGTTCGAGAACCAGGGAAAGCGCCCGGGAATAAATGCCTGCAAGAACAGCGCCAGCAGTGGAATCAGGATGGTTGCCGGAGCGCTGAACCGGTAGACCTCAACCTGTTCTCCCGATGTGTAAGTAATGGGCACGCTAGTGGGGAGCGTCCGGGCGCGAAGTATTGCTCTGCGTATTCGGGGTCGCAGGCTTGGGCGCGCCAGACTTCGCAGTGGCTTTCTTCCCCGCGACCCTCGCGGCCTTCGGACTGCCGTTCACTTCTGCATTGCTGGAAGATTCACTCTTCTCCACCGCCGATTTGGCCGGGACGATCTGCCCTCCCTCTGACACGACGCGCGGAGTCTGAGCCGCCGTCTCGCCCATTTGCGTACTTACAGGAGATGCAGTTCCCGGCGAAGATCCGAGAGGGATTCCAGGCTGGTTCTGCATTTGCGGCTTGCTGCTGGCGTCCGGCTGGCTCGCTGCACCACCTCGTGCATCTGTACTCGCAGATGTTCCGGCAGCACCATCGGCGGCGGTTGCTGGCTTGTCCGGCACCGAGGGCAGGCGCTCGGCGAGAACGTCCGCCGCGCGCACTTTCCCGCCATTCTCTGCCATTGTTTCGCGGTCCTGCTTTTCAGTAACCACCAGGACTTCTTCCAGCCGGCTCAAGTTCGCCGCCGGCTTCACCTTGATGTTCAGAAACAGATCCTTCCCCGGACTCACTTTGCTCACCGTGCCTACCGGCATTCCCTTGGGAAATATCTGGTCGCCTCCGCTGCTAAGCACTTTGTCTCCGGGCGCCACTTGCTCGTCGCTCATTACCCGTTCCAGGACGACCTCTCCATTCGCCGTCCCCCGCAGCACGCCCTGCAGCCGCGACTTCTCTAGAATCACTCCCACGCCGCTGCTCTGGTCGTTGATGAGCAGCACTTGCGAGACTGACGAAGACACCAGCAAGATCTTGCCCACAATACCATTAGCGGTGACCACTGCCATATCCGGCTTGAGGCCGTTGCTTTCCCCTTTATCCAGGTAGATGATGCGGGAAAGATCGCTGCCGCTTGACCCAATCACTTGCGCCGCCACAGTCTTGGCGACCATCTGTTCTTTAAACGAAAGCAGTCCTTGCAGGCGGCGAGCCTGTTCCGCATCCTGGCTCAGCCGTACCTGCTCCAGCCGTATTTGCTCGATCTGCTCTTTCAGTTGCCGGTTCTCGGCCCGCACGCCACGCAGATAAAAGTAGTTATGCCAGAGATTGCCGCAACTATTCTGGAA
>JBAVAV010000657.1:0-3549 GCA_049585895.1 Candidatus Sulfotelmatobacter sp.
GAAACTCCCAGCCCAATGCGTCCCATGTCTACAGTCGGCAATCCATTTTTCAGCTTGTTCCAGGTCGCGCCCGCGTCGGTGGACTTGTAGATCGCGCTCTCCGGCCCGCCATCGATCAGCGTAAATACATGCCGCCGCCGCTGATAAGCGGTCGCGTAGACAATATCCGGGTTCGACGGATCGAGCGCCACGTCTGCGACGCCGGTGTTCTCGCTGATGGTAAGCACGGCCTTCCAGTTCTTGCCTGAGTCTGTGCTCTTATAGAGTCCGCGGTCGCCCCCCGGTCCCCACAATGGTCCCTCCGCCGCGACGTAAACAACTTTCGAATCACGCGGATCGACTACAACCCGTCCAATGTGCTCCGATTTCTTCAGGCCCAGGTTCTGCCAATTCTTTCCCCCATCGTCGGATCTATAAATCCCGTCGCCATAAGCCACGCTGCGCTGGCTGTTACTCTCACCCGCCCCCACCCATACCACCGACGCGTCGTTCGGTTCGAGCGTCACCCACCCGATCGAATAAGATCCCTGGTCGTCGAATACCGGAGTCCACGACGTGCCGTCGTTCGTCGTCTTCCACACCCCACCCGACGCCACGCCCACGTAATATTCGAACTTGTTTTTAGGATTCACCGCGATCGACATCACGCGTCCCGAAGCCACCGCCGGACCCAGCGAACGAAATTTCAGCCCGGAGAAAGTGTCGGCCGTCATCCCGCCCTTCTTTTCTTCGTCTTTCTTTTCTTGCGCAGGCGCAGCTTTGTTCTCATCCTTCTTCTTTTCGTCGTTCTTCTGATCTTTCTTCTGCGCTTTCTTGGCGGAAGGAAAGCCTGCCTTGGTGTCCGCGTCCTTATCCTGTCCAACGGCGGCATCCTGGGTAACCACGAAGCTGGACAGCGCGAGCAAAGCAGTGGCGAGCAGCAAAACGAAGCGCAATTTCACAGGAGGCTCCAGGATCGGCAGATATTACGAAACCGATATGTATACTCCAATTCGACGCGGGAGAGAAGCAGTTGTTGATCTCGGAGGTGGTGGGATTCGAATCCCGCCATTCATTTCCCTGACGGCGTCATCCCGAGCGCAGGCGTTTTGCAGCCGGAGCGAGCGATCTTGCGCGAACGGACACGGCCGTGAAATAGCAAACCCGAATCTGCTCTGTTCTTTCCGCGTCCTCTGCGGCCTTTCTCCGCGCCCTCCGCGATGAAAGCTTTTGACTCTGGCCAGCGCACTCCAACACACTCACGCTAGAATCAATCTCATGCCAAGCAAGCCTCACGGCCAGGGCCACGACACTGGCTACGTCAAAATGCAGAAGAACAACTGCTTCGCCTGCGGAATGAGCAATCCCGACGGCATGCGCTTGAAGTTCACCCTCGACGAAGAACACAAGATGTCAATTTGTCGCTTCCGCCTGGGCAAGCGCTACACCGGACCTCCCGGACACTGCCACGGCGGCATTATCGCCACTATCCTCGACGACGCCATGGGCAAGGTCAACAAGCTCCGCCACGTCGTAGCTCTAACCCGCGAGATGATCGTCGAATTCATCAAGCCTGTCCCACTCCACAAACCGCTCCGTGTCGAAGGCCGCGAAATCAAGGTCCGCGGCCGCACCCACGTCAATGCCGCCGAGATCCTCAACGAGAAGAACGAAGTCCTGGCCCGCAGCGAAGGCATCTTCATCGCCATCGACCCCGAAAAGATGTTCAAAAAATACGTAGAGCGGTGACTCGCCCCCGATGTGCTCCCCAGTGTCCTCTGTGGTTGAAGGTTTTCTGACGGTCAAAGCCAGTACGCGCCCGCGTTTACATCTTTCTCGCCAGCAACTCCGCCTCAGCTTTCATCAGGTAGGCGTCAGCCCCGAGAGCGGTCGTGATGAGCGGAGCCTCATCGACCATGGGCGAAACCAGATTCAGCCGCTGCGCCGCCCCAATTAAAATCTTCTGCTGCAACTCCGTAAGCGGCTTGCTCCTGGCCTGCAGCAGCGCATCCGTCGAACCCGCCACTCGATCCTCAAACAAAGCGTCCCAGCGCGCAGGCAGGGGAATCGGCGGAAAATCCGTGCGCGGTTTCGTCGGGTCCAGGTTCAGCGCCACGCTGATGTCAGGCGCCGCAGTCTGGCGCTTCCCCAGTTTGCCCGTGGGCAGGTCAAAGCATTTTATGATCGTGCTCAGCGCGCTGGTGTGATCGAACGGCGAATTGATCACCGTCCGCGCCTGCGTGTAGGGCGAGACGATGATCGCGGGCACGCGCACTCCCAGCCGATCGAAGTTGAACCCGCTTCCCCCCGGCTGGCCCTGCGGAATCACCACTCCGTCCGGAGAGATGGCAAATGGACATGTGGGGTAAACGGGCGGACACACGTGGTCATAGCAGCCCCCATGCTCGTCAAACAGAATCAGCAGCAGGGTCGAGTCCCAGTCCGGACTGTTACGCACCGCGTTGTACACCTTGTACAGCAGCTTCTCGCCCCGCTCCACATTCGACGCGCCATCGATGGCATGCGCCAGCCAGGGCCAGGCCTCGGGATGCATGTCGTTCTCCGCGCCCCAGAACAGCGAATCAATATAGATCGGCTCGATGAACGAATACTCCGGCAACCCGTTCGGTTTCTTGGCGGCATCGCAAAAGTCGGTCACATGGGAAAAATGACCCGACAACGCATCATCCCACAGCTGCCGCTGCGTAAGCATCGCCAGGCTGGTGATCTTCCAGCTATCGCAGTAGATTTTCCAGCTCCGCCCGGCATCTTGCATCACGTTGAATATCGTCTTCGTATCGTTGACGAAAAACTTGCCGCCGCCGGCATTATCCACATACCCCGACGACGTGCCCGCATGCAGATACGACCGGTTGCAGAGCGTCTGCGTGGGAATCGAAGCGAACCAGTGATCAAAACATCCGTAATAAAACGCCAGGCTCCACAGCACCGGCACGGTCGCCGAGGTAAAGCAATTCATGATCACATTCGGATTGGCTGTCTTCCCCGTTTTCTTCTCATACGCCTGGCATTGCAGCGTGTAGTTGTATAGAAAGCCCTGCATATTGCAAGGCGTAGGCGGGACGGGCGGCACCTCGCTAAGCTTCAACACATTCTGCTGCCCATACACCTGCGCATAAACGTCTTCGTAGGGCTCTCCGGGATCGGGATCGGGCACCGTAGGATCCGTCCCTTTGCCCACAGGCACCAGCACGGAAGGCGGCGGGGGCAAGCTGGGATTCGATAGCGGCGGGACCTTCCCCCACACTCCCTCGAAAGTTCCCGACGACGGCTTTTGATTGAAGGGGGCCGGGCCCAGCGGATCATACAGCCACCCCAGCATGTTATCGAACGAGCGGTTTTCCATCATCAGCACCACAATGTGCTTGATCTTGCTAAGCGGACCGCCAGCCATGGCCCCTCCTCCGATTCTCACGAAACGCGCGCGGATCATACCACCGATCCGAACCGATGCAACCCCAGATCGATCCCACTTACAAAATCACGACAGAAGTAGGGCCCAGCACCGTTGGCGACCTCTCTCTGTGACCCCTCTGTGCTCCCCAGTGC
>JBAVAV010000658.1:0-8727 GCA_049585895.1 Candidatus Sulfotelmatobacter sp.
CTGTGACCCCTCTGTGCTCCCCAGTGCCCTCTGTGGTTAAGGTTTTTCCCGCCGACAGTCTGATAGCGGATGGCCGCCAAGTACCGCGAACCCCGCCCGCGCTGTAAAATGAAGGTGAGTTAGCTGATAGCTGAAAGCTGAGAGCTGAAAGCTCGCTTCAGAAAAGAGCACACCATGTCCCAAAACAACGGCAACATCGCCCTCCGCCTAAAGACCGGCCTCGCCGAAATGTTAAAAGGCGGAGTCGTAATGGACGTGACCACTGCCGCGCAGGCCACCATCGCCGAAAAAGCCGGCGCCGTAGCGGTCATGGCGCTGGAGCGCGTTCCCGCGCAGATTCGGGCTGAGGGCGGCGTCGCCCGCATGGCCTCGCCCCGGATCGTCCGCGAGATCATGGCCGCCGTCTCCATCCCGGTTATGGCCAAGTGCCGCATCGGACATTTTGCCGAAGCCCAAATTCTTCAGGAACTCGGCGTCGACTACATCGACGAATCCGAAGTGCTCACCCCCGCCGACGAAGCCCATCACGTCGATAAGCACGCCTTCAAGGTCCCCTTCGTTTGCGGCGCACGTAATCTCGGAGAAGCTCTCCGCCGCATCGCCGAAGGCGCGTGCATGATTCGCACCAAAGGCGAGGCCGGCACCGGAGACGTAGTCCACGCCGTCAAGCACATCCGCCAGATCGTGCAGGAGATGAAAATCCTGACCGTCCTCGGCGAAGAAGAACTCTACGCCAAGGCCAAAGAGCATCAAGCCCCCTACGAGTTGGTCCGCATGGTGGCCAAAGCAGGCAAGCTACCCGTCCCCAACTTCTCCGCCGGAGGCATCGCCACCCCCGCCGACGCCGCGCTGGTGATGCAGCTGGGCGCTGAAGCCGTCTTCGTAGGCAGCGGCATCTTCATGCAGGATTCGACGACTTTCGCCGACCCCGCCGAAGCCGAAAAGCGCGCCAGGGCCATAGTCAAAGCCGCTACGCACTTTAACGACCCTAAAATATTACTTGAAGTCAGCGAAGACTTGGCGGGGGCGATGAAGGGCCTGGCTGTCGCGGCACTAGATGAAGCGCATATGCTGCAGACTCGGGGATGGTAGGATAGTTAGCTAAGAGGTGAAATTGCTTTCAACCAGACAATTGTTGCACGACTCGAAGGTCTCAGTAACGAAGCCAGCTTAAAGGTCCGAGAGTTTTCCGCCGCCATCAAGGCGCAAGCAGCTTCAGAGAAGAGCAGCGGAGGCCCCAGCGACGCGGTTCGACGGCTGTACAAGGAAATTCGAAAAATCCAAGCGGACCATCTCCGACAAGTGCGGCTTCTTCAGCGCGCGGAGGGAATTTCCGAGGCCGAAATTAGAGCCTTCGCTCGTGAGCGTCAGCGGGCGCTGCTTCCGGATGGCCCTGATCTGCTCTGGCGCGCAGAGATCGAACAGGTCGGCAAAACCCAAGACATGGACCCGTTGGTGCGAAATGCCTTGGTGCGGCTCACCAATTCGGTCGACCTGAGCTGGCTTCAGAGAGAGGCCCGCAAGCCGTACCGCCTGGGACCTTCCTATCTAGCGAGCCCGCTTCATCTCGTTAACGGCGTTCGTGTTGGAACGGCTCCGAGGCTTGAGAGTCCACATCGGATCGCTCGGATGCTGCTCCTTGCTAAGGACCATTTCGAGAAGCGCATCGACTTGGACTTCTTCTCCGCGGCGACCTTGGTCCCGGAACTCGCCGCATTTGGTACCAGTCTTGACCAGATTCCGGCCCTAGGGCCGGAGGCCGAAAAGAAGAATGCCGCTCTCACGCAGATGACCGATGAGCAGGTCGGGTCGACGATTTACGAACTAATGGTGGGGGCTGCGGGAGTTAGAGCCGGCCTCGACCTCACGATGATCGCTGAGGACAAATCAAAGAAGGTTCCGGAGTACCGCATCAACAACCTCCATTCGGTTCCGGCGGTTCTCGAATGCAAACGACGCAGAGGCCTGACGGACTACGAGTTGGAAGAGGCCGCGCGTGTTGAGCGCCTGTACGATTGCACGCGGCAAGAACTTCGCGACCGTGGCGTCTATGGCTCCTTCGAAGCCTCCTTTAGTGTTCCCGTCCGACGTGTTCCGGTCGCTGAGTTCGTGGCCCTAACGAGTGATGTCGTGGCCAACCCTGACCACGAGAATGCAAAGCGAACCAGTTGGGGATCGTTGGCCTTCCGATCCCTGCCGTATCGACGGAGTGTTACCGAAACGCGGCTTTACTCGCCGGAATATCTGGAGGAAGTGTTCGGGTGGGCTGCGCACCAGGACGAGTGGGACGGCATACTTTGCGAGGTTGAGCCGCCTGCGAGAGTGGACGTCGAGATGTTCATGAGGCCTTTGTGCCTGAAATGGAGGAGCGAGAGCGAGGAAGCCCTTCTCAAAAAAGCACGCGGGATAAAATCGCTTTGGGCCGATGCAATCAAGCAGATTCCAAATGGAGAGATGGGTTTTATCTACGTGGCGTACCCGGAGGGGTCTCGCGCTGCTATAGCGGACGCCCGGACTCGCCAGATAATGAAGGAACTCGGCGAGGTTTGGCACTGCTGGTCAGTGCGCGCTCCGGCGACCATCGTCAGCCGCCTGTACGGTCGCGCTTTAGGGGCAGGCGTCCCCGACCTGATTGAAAATGTTCTTCTTGCGGCGACGAAGGGCGAAGAATTTTGGCTAACGAAACTGCCGCAGCGCATCTTTACCTAAGGTGGCGGGTGGCCTAGATCTGGCGGGTGCAATGAAGGGGCTGGCTGTCGCAGGAATGGATGAGGTGCAGATGCAGCAAACGAGGGGATGGTAGGGGATCCAGAGGCTAGTGTCAAGACAAGCAATGACAGCAAGTCATCCGTACTGGGATCGGGAGCAAAGAGATACGCGCCGACCTGGCATGTAAGGACGCGGGAATCTGAGTTCAATTTTTTGGGGGTTCCGGTGCAGGCTTTGAAACCCTCACCTTTTTGGGGCACTCGTAGGTAAGAGGTTCGTCCTTGATATCGATTGTTTCCGCGCACGACACATTGTCTGACTTTATGAAGATTGAGTGTTTTCCTTTCGAGAGGACGAAATCCTTTCTGGTCATCCCGCGCGGCTGGTCGTCGATCATGATACTAGCTCCGGTTGGCGACGATTCCACAGTGAGTTCGCCGGGGTCCTGCCATATTGCGGCTCCCATTTCCAGCGAGAACCTCTCGAATGGCAGAGCTTGAATGTCATCTAATCCTAGGCTGATCTTAAGGTCGTTCGACAGGATAGGAGAGCCCATCTTTGTATACTTCCTGTCGCGTAATTCGTAGAGGTATGAACCGACCACAAAGTCGTCTTTTGAGTCCGCTAGCGGAAACGAATTATCCAGTTGCCCGGCACAAGTGTTGCCTGAAATAAGGCCCCTCGTGGCCGCCTTGTCGAGCACGACAAGAGCCGTGTTATCGTTTTTCCAGCCCGCTATCGCTGCTTTTGCTTGATCGCTGTTAAAGCAAGGCTTCTTAACCACTGATGCCGCCAGCACACCCGACAGCAGCAAAACGGCGAAGGCAAGCGTACGAATTGTTGAATTGAGCGCGGAAAAGGCAAACATCGAATGTCACTCCTTTCTAGTCGACAACGAACACGAAATCCGCAAGTGCAACGATTGAAGCAAAAAACGCACAGAACTGGAGTAACCCGGTCACGGTTAACACCTCGTTGCTGGGATCAAAAAATCTGTGGTCCAGCATCCACAGCAGGTACCGATAAGAGAGGTAGCCGAAATACAGTGACAGCGCTGATCCGGTAGCTGCGGCTAGCAGTTGCGGCGTGGGTCGCTTACGCGACTTTTTGCGATCCCAAATTAGTGCTGCTATTCCCCCCAAGGACAAGGTCGCGAACCCGGCAAGGAGTCCCGTCATTTGGACGGTTATGTCTATCTGTTTTTGCTGCAGGTTATTGAGGTCGGAGACTCTTTCCGCCACAAACGAACCTCGGCCCAGAATGTAGTTAAAGAGCAGCAAGGCGACGACCATTGCGGTCACAACGAGAAACAACACAGCGCGCTGCATATCAATCACCAACCTAACCTGGACGGGCGTGGACGACTATAGGTACCAACGTTTCTTTATAACTGGACTAGAAGTATATCCATGAAAAAAGTGCTGTCAACTTGGGCGGGTTCTATAAAAGGGGATGTCAAGTAAAAACACTTCACTCTGCCGCAGGGAGGTTTGGTTTTTCCTGGCATCCAGCCCCCTAGTGGCTGGCCCACCCTTTCCATTCATTCAAACTCACGCGGATGCCCCGTCCTTGTCGCGCTCTTTGCGACAGGGCGGGGAATTTGACTTTCAATCGCGGCTAGAGTGACCTGCCGGTCGCGCTCTGGCGCCTGCAGCGTAGTCTCTTGACGGCGGTTGCCGGGTGCCCCAGGTCTCGCCGGTTTTGCGAGACCTGGGAAACCGCGGCGGTCTCCAGCTCAACTGAAATCTCAAGACTCCACACAGCTTTGCCGCAAACGCTTGCCGTCTACCATCAGGCAATTGCCCGATCGCGTTCAGCACGGCCTGCCGTCATCAGTTGCCACATCTTGATGGCGTTGGCATAGGTTGGGAAGTTTTGAGGGTTCAGGGAATCGTTGTCGAGCCGCCAACCGAAAATCCCGGCGGCGTGATTGGTCTTGGCGGCAGCGGCGTAAGGCGTGGGATCGTCCGTCTGGCCGATGTAGCCCTCCGTATCGATGCCATAAACAATCTGCGCGTACGAGCCGAGAATCTCCTCGTACTGGTCTGCATAACCCGGATTGTTGCCGTAACTTTGCGGCATGGTGTAGTCAAAGGCGCGCAGAACACTGGCATTCAATCCATCTGTCTGCGCCGGCGTGATGGTCATCACGATGGGACGGGGAGGATTCGCCTTGTTCAGGCTCGCCCTCAGTTGTTGGGCCAGCGTCAGCAGGGCGCCCGGTTCGACGCTGGTTGATTCAAAGTCGATGTCGATGCCGTTGAGGTCGTAGGTTTGAACCAGCGCCCTCACGCTGTCGGCAAAAGGGCCGGGAGTGGAAGCGGCATTGCCGGCATCGTTTGTTCCCCAGCCCAGCGAGATCAGAATCCGGAGGTTGGGGTTTTTCTGGCGCGCCGTCTTCACGACCAGCTTCACCCGGTCTATATCGCTGTCATTGGGATCATAGGGAAAGTTATTGTCGCGCCAGTTGGTGAATTGTGCGACGTAGACACCGTTGTTGTTTTTGACGGCGTGAACAAACGCCAGGATGAGTAAGTTGCACTGGTCGAATGGCGCCTTGGCGACAATCTGCGCATAGTGACTTTTAGGAACGCCGTCAAAGAACCCGAAGTATTGGCAAACCACCGAGCTCGAGATCGGACCGGCGGTGTGTGGATCGGTCATAAACTGCTCCTTAAGCTGAGATTTGACTGTCGGGGCCCAATAGGAAGGATCTTTTCCCGGAGGGAAAAGCCGAACGAATTCTACTCCTTATCTTCTGGCGACGAAAACCGGGGACATACCCTCTCCAAGTAACTTGACACAGGATCGAGCAAGGCCAATGCTGAAATTGGACAGAGTGCCGTACACCACATTTATCAGACCGGCTCCGGGAAATTCTCCCGGAGCCGTAGTTCTCTACAGGTTCCGCCGAGTCTACATCCCTCACGTGCTGACCCATGACGAATACCTACGGGAGAAATGGAGATCATGAGCACATCGACTACCCAGCCTGGCTGACTTCTTTTCGATGCAACTCTAATGCGCTGGCAGTCTGGGACTAGCGCTGCTTCTCTCGTTCCACTTCCGCCACCCGCGCTTTCACCATCTTCTTCAGAAGCGTGGCGGGCAGAGGCTTGTCCACGGGGAAGCGGATGGTGCCTTTGGATATTTCGTAGGGCCCGAGTTCGTCTTTGAACGCCCGGATGACAGACTTAGTTGGGAACAAGCTGCAATGGCCGGAGAACGCGGCGAACCACATCAGCATTCCTTTGTATTTGAATGCAGGAATACCATAGCTGATGGTTTCGGTAGTCTCCGGGGGCGCGGCCGACCGGATCGCCGCGCGAATCTTCTTCAAGGTGCTGCGCGCCGGTTCCGGGACGCCGGCCAGGTACTCGTCCACAGTCTTGGGTTTGGGCTGGGGCTTGACCTTGCCGCCCTTCGAAATAACGTTTCTTGCCATGGACTCCTTCTAAGCTGTCGGTTTCCAGTTTTATTCCGCGGCGGCTGGACCAGAGCAACGCGAATCTCTGCTGCCAAGGGCGGGAGCGCCCGCCTTCAGCGTATCAAAACCTCTCGCTTCCGCGCACCGGATACAATCCTTTTCTATGCCACAGCGGCCAAAGCGGTTCGGGAACAGCCGCGCTGCCGTAATCACTTCTGTACGCGTGACTGTAGCGGTCCTCGCGTCGATGCTTCTGGCGCGCAGCCTCAAGCTGTCGGAATTTTATTGGGCGCCGATTTCCACCATCGTTATTCTGCTCTCCACCATCAATCCCCTTACCCTCGCCTGGCAGCGTTTTGCCGGGACGGCGTTGGGTGCAGCCCTGGGCGCGCTGATTGCCACTTATCTGCATCCCAGCTGGATGGTCTATGGCGCAGGTATTTTTGTCTGCGGAATTCTCTGCGCATTATTGCGGATTGGAAGCGCGTATCGTTTTGCAGCCATCACGCTAACCATAGTCCTGCTGATCGCCCACGCGAGTTCGCCCTGGATCGTCGCAACCCACCGCTTCGTGGAAGTGTCACTCGGAATCGCGGTAGCACTCTTGGTCACGTTGCTGTGGCCAGTGCGCGGCAGCTAAAAACCGCAGCGGGTTCCACATTCTCTTTCGCGTTCTTTGCCGAAAGAGCCTGCCCTGTTCTACCGAAGCCCCGAGCGAAGCCGAGTGGAAGGGCGAAGGGTGGAGCTTCTGACTTCCTACCTTTGCCCGCAGCATCCATTAAAATAAAGATCAGATGAAGATCGGAGTCCTGGCTCTGCAGGGCGATTTCGACGCCCACCGCCGCCGGCTCGAAGAGCTGGGCGCTGAAGTTGTGCTCGTCAAGAAGCCCGAGCAACTCGACGCAATCGACGGCCTGGTCATCCCCGGGGGCGAGTCGGGCACGTTCCTGAATTTGCTGGGGGAGGAAGGTTTTAAGAAGCTAAAAGAGTTTGTCCGCGCCAAGCCAACGTTCGGCACCTGCGCCGGCGCAATCCTGCTGGCAAACGAGGTGGAGAATCCCAAACAGAAAGGCCTGGGCGCGCTCGACATCCGCATTCGCCGCAACGCCTACGGACGCCAGATCGACAGCTCCATCCGAGAAGGCCGATATATCTCAGAACGGCCTGATGAGCAACCACTCGAGATGGTCTTCATCCGCGCTCCCAAGATTGAGCGCGTCGGCCCCGGCGTCGAAGTCATCGCCACCGACAGCAAAGATAACGCGCCGGTCGCGGTCCGGCAGGGAAGAGTTATGGCTGCAACCTTCCATCCCGAGCTTTCAGACGACACGCGAGTTCATCAGGCTTTTCTTGAACTGGTCTCGAACGGAAAAAAGCGGTAACGCCGGACGCGGAGTGTGGTTTCGAAAATGTCGCCGCCCCTATTTCAAACTACAATCTCGCACGCCCACCGATTCTTGACGCCGCCAGGCCGATAGTGCCGGCGTTCCCATCGCCAGCAATCCCAGCGTAGCGGGCACCGGACCGGAGGCGTGGTTTTGCGCGGTTTCTTCCGCATCCGCGCTGCTCGTCTTGCCCGCAATAATTGGCATATCCGGGAGAGTCTCGTAAGCGTAACCTGTCAGCTCGGCAAGAATGTTGATTGGATTGTTTGTGACCTTCACCGTCAGCCGCGCCCACCCATAGTGAGTTTGCCCGTCAATCTGGAACCTCATTCCCAAATAGCGGTCGGTAACGTTGACCCAGTTGCCATGCGCACTGTCGCCGCCACCGCCGTAATAAAAGGTGGCGAGGTTTGCCCCTCCCTGGGAAAAGTGTTCGCCGGGACCGATGCGTGCGCCTCGCGTGAAGGCCCGAGCATTGGCCGGAATGCCACGATACACGAACGTCCCCACCACTGCGTTGCCGAGCGGGCCCTTCGCAAACAAATTCCAGAAGGCTTGGTCCGTGTTGTAATTGGTCGTGTTCGCTAGGGTGAAGTCAGTGACTCCGTCGTGATTCAGATCGAGTTGGTAGAAACCATGCGGTCCAAGAATTGGCACGTGCGCCGGCGTGTAAATAATCTTTGCGTCAGCCGGCTGTACAAGGGCTAAAACGCTCACTCCGGCCGCTCCTGCCGCAAGAGCGTACATATTGATCCGCTGATGGGTTGACTGGGGAAGGTCGACCGAGGTATTACCGGGCCGGGGAGACCGATTCATAACTCCTCCTGAGGCGATCACATTTTCATCCCGCCCTCAATAGAGAGTCAACAAGGAAGCACAACCTTCGGCGACAAGATTGCGAAGGAAAAACGAGAGGTGCACTCACTTCGCCGGCAGAAATTCAATCGTCACATCCCGGCTGGCAGGCTTGTAATCAAAATCTCCAGTCACGAAGACACGCTCTTTCGAATTCGCGGTCAGTTCTATTCCAAACGCATCGACGTAAGGAATTTCTCTCTTGAGCTTGACCAAGGCCGCCCCAACTGCTCGATCTGCATCCGCCGCAACGATTTGCACTCCAAACGCACTCAGACGGGAAAGCACGAGATCCATGGCTGGCCGGCCGTGGAGCTTGCATGTGACGCCGGCCACCTCACCCCAATGCAG
>JBAVAV010000659.1:0-1735 GCA_049585895.1 Candidatus Sulfotelmatobacter sp.
TACATCACGGGCTCCCTGCGCTGTATGCCGAGCGGGGCTGGAGAGCGGAAGGATCCGGATACGTCCCTCTTGATCGTCAGGGCGCACCATCGCGATGCTGGCGCCATCCGGGGACAATCCCCAGTCACTCGGTTCATAGTCCGTCCTAGCCACTTCTCGCAGCTCGTTTTGCGGGGTGCCTCCCGGCGGAGGTTTCTTCCCCGGATCGAAGGCGTAAAACACCAGTTGTTTCTCCTCCCGAACCGCCGCCACACAGAGGTTGACCGGGAGCCGTGTGCAGTAATAGTTCCCCAGGTTTGGGATGTTCAGGACGAGTTCGGGCAAACCTCCTGAAGTGGGCATGCGCATCAGCTTCTGAGCAACACCGATGGGGCCAAGCAAATACAACAGCCAGTTCCCATCTGGGCTGAAGCGGCCCGCGATCGCATTTTCCTTGCCTGTTACCAACGGTTCGGCGACGCGCTGGTCGATCCGCTGCTTGAAGATTTGATGGCGGCCATCGTGGAATGACTCAAACACAACCGCCTGGCTGTCGGGCGTCCAGGCATGCGCATAACTTGCGCGTCCGACGACTGTCAGCCGACGCGCGTCTTGCAGACGCTTCCCGCCATCTTTCAACTCCGCCACGAAAACGCTGTGTCCAAAGACGCCCTTAAGAAGGACCAGATGCCGTCCGTCGGCTGAAACATGCAGACCGTCCAGGAAGTCAACATCGCTCCATTGGCCGATTTGGCGAGCCGCACTGGCGGAGCGCCCAGTACGCGGATCCGTCTTGATTTCCCACAGAGTGTTATTTGAGGAGTAGATCACACGCCCGTCAGGCAGCACACAAAATGATCCTGGGTCACCCACCGTACCCGACGGTGAGGGGAACGAAGCAAATTTCACCGATTGACCGGAATCCAGGTCGAATGATTCGAGCGAAATGCCCGCGCCGCCGTTACTCATTGAGACATACGCGACCCTCCGCTGTTTTGGATACCAGACTGGATTACCAACGCTGTATCCTGCTTCGGCGACGGCTATCTTTCTGGTTCCTTCCCCATCGGCTTGCATCGACCAAACTGCGTCTTTGGCAGGCGTGGCAAATGCGATCTCGGCGCCGTCCGACGAAACAGAAACCTGGCTTACGTCTCTTCGAAGCAACCGAGGGGAACCTCCAAAAACCGACACCGCCCATAGGTCGCTGCTGGAGTCAACAGTAGAGACGGCCGGGTACTGGGTCAGTTTGAAGGAAATTGACCCACTACCGACGGCGGTAACCAGCAGGTTGGCATTATCGGCAAACCAGGCGATTCGTGAAATCCTGGCGCCGACGGGGGCCAGCAGCGAATGTATTTCGCCAGACGGAATCAGCTTCAGGTAGAGACCGGTCGCGTCGGTGTAGGCCAGTGACTTGCCATCGGGTGAAATGGCCGCATCCATCACGTCTGCTTCCGGCGAATTCTCGGTAAGCTGAGCCTGGATGATCTGCGCCGGGCTCGCCGTTGAGCGCCACCAGTACCAGCCGGCTACAATTGCCAAAGTCACCGCCAGCGCTGCCGCCAGCAGCCACCGCTTTCTGTTTCCGGCGCCAGCGGCTCTGGATGCGGCCATGGTACGGGATGAATCGTGCCCGAAAGAAGCTGCTGCCGGGATGGAAGAGTCGAGTTCCTTGCCCACAGCCATCCGACCCGAATCTGTATCGCGCTTCAGCCGTTTCAAGTCGGTTCGCATCTCGGCCGCATGCTGATAG
>JBAVAV010000660.1:0-12265 GCA_049585895.1 Candidatus Sulfotelmatobacter sp.
TCCGTGGAGAAAGTTCGACCGTCCCCTTCGGCTTCGCTCAGGGCAAGCTCTACGGGACGGGTTCCAACATCCACGATCGTACCCGGCGTTGAAACGCCGGGCTATTGTCAAACGTCCTCCGGACGCTTTTTGTTCCCGTATTGGGCTGACAACGCCGGGACGATTCAGGTCTCATTTCCTATAGAATCAACTTTCCTATGAAAACATTTGACCAGATTGCGGACCTGGAGCGGTGGTATTTGTTGGGGACTTACAATCGCTATCCCATCGCCTTGGCGCGGGGGAAGGGGGTGTTTCTTTACGACCTGGAGGGCCGGCGCTATCTCGATTTTGTTTCGGGGTTGGGGGTGAATGCGCTGGGGCATGCGCATCCGCGGATTGTGAAGACGATTCGGGAGCAGGCGGCGCGGCTGATTCATGTTTCGAACCTTTATTACCACGAGTATCAAGGGGCGCTGGCGGAGAAGTTGTGCACGCTTGCGGGCGCAGCTTCCGGGGACGGGGCTTCCGAAAAAACGTTCCGCGCATTTTTCTCCAACAGCGGGACCGAGGCGATTGAAGGCTCGATCAAGCTGGCGCGGCTGGCCGGGCATCGCGCCGGGGGCGAGGCGAAGTGCCGCCTGGTGGCGCTGGAGGGTTCGTATCACGGGCGAACGTTTGGCGCGCTCTCGCTCACCGGGCAGGACAAGCATCGCAAGGGCTTCGAGCCGCTGCTCGAGAACGTCAGCTTCGTGCCGCTCAACGATGTGAATGCGCTGCGCGCAGCCATCGATGACAACACGTGTGCGATTGTGCTGGAGCCGATTTTCGGCGAAGGCGGGATCCGGGAGTGCTCGGTTGAGTTCTTGCAGGAATGCCGCGCGCTGGCGGATCGTCACCACGCGGCGCTGATCTTCGATGAGATTCAGTGCGGGCTGGGGCGCACGGGAACGATGTTTGCGTTTCAGAGTTTTGGCGTCACTCCGGACATTGTGGCGATTGCCAAGCCCATTGCTGCCGGGCTGCCGCTGGGGGCGTTCCTGGCGAAAGAAGAATTTGCGTCGGCGATTTCGGTGGGGCAGCATGGCACGACTTTCGGCGGAGGTCCGCTGGCCTGCCGCGTGGCGCTGGAGTTTCTGGCGATCGTGGAAGAAGAAAAGCTGCTGGAGAATGTGAAAAAAGTCGGCGCGTACCTGCAGCAGGAATTGAAAGCTGTGATGGAGAAGCGCGCCGCCGTCAAGGAAGTGCGCGGACGGGGATTTATTCAAGGCGTTGTGCTCAACATTCCGGCGCGTCCGATTGTGGACGAGGCGCTGGCTGAGGGTGTTCTTTTCAATAGCACGCAGGACACCGTGGTGCGTTTTCTGCCGCCGTTTCTGCTGGAGGAAAAGCATGTGGATCGAGGCGTTCGGGTGTTGAAGAAGCTGCTGGGGAAAAGGCGGAAAGGTGGCGGCTTGAGAGGTCAGGTCTTGGGTGTTGGGTCTTAGGGTGCGATGCGGTTGTGCGCGGCAGATCTGGGAGACTTCCCTACGACCGAAGACCTAAGACCAAAGAAAAAAACCGGGGAGCCGAAGCTCCCCGCAGTGAAGCGACAGAGGCGATGTTTCATTGGAATAGACTCTGGCGGCGAGGAAAGAGTTGTCTCACATTCAGCAAGATTTTGTGATTGAGGAAGCGGATCGGGAACTTTCTACAGATGGCGCTCCGCCCGCTGGTGCGACTGTGGAAGAGTGCTGGATGGATATCGCAGGCGCGCGCATGCGGTATCTGCGGGCTGGGTCCGGACCGGCGCTGATTTTGCTTCATGGACTGCTGGGATATTCGTTTTCCTGGCGATTCACTCTGCCGGCGCTGGCGCCTTTCGCCACCGTGTATGCCCCGGACCTTCCGGGCGCAGGTTTTTCGGATCGTGCACCCGGCATCGACCACTCGCTGCGAGCGACGGCTCAGCGTTTGCTGTTGTTCGCGGAAAAGCTCGGGCTGTCTTCTTTCGATCTTCTCGGGACCTCGCATGGCGGCGCAGTCGCGATGATGGCTGCGGCGGAGTGTCTGAGTCCGGAAGCGCGTCTTCGTGTCAGGCGTCTGATCCTGGTTGCGCCGGTGAATCCTTATTCGGCGCACGGGCGGCGGATGGCGCCATTTTTAGGCAGCCGGTTTGGATCCGCTTTGTTCCGCCACAGCTTTGCGCGCATGAACTTTCTTTATCCCTATTGGCACAGTCGAATGTATGGCAACCGGCAGGCCATTCCACCGGGAGCGCTTGAAGGCTACATCGCGCCGCTGGCCGTTCCCGGACTGGTTGAGCATGGGTTGAACATCGTCCGCACCTGGACCCGCGACTTGCGCGAACTGGAAGCGACTTTGCCTAAAGTGGCGCATGTTCCTACGTTGCTGATGTGGGGAAGCAAAGATCCGGCCGTCTTTGTCTCTTCGGCAGCGGCTTTGTCGCAGCATTTCTCGAGCTCCCGTACGGTTGTCTTCGAGGGCATCGGGCACCTGCCGTATGAAGAGTGCCCGGAGGAGTTTAATGGCGCCCTGATCGAGTTTCTGACTGAGAAAACGCTTCCGGCCTGAGCGAAGCGCTCGCGCCATTCATTATGGCCCACCACATCTTCGACTGGTTGCTCGCTGCGCTGGTGAATCATGGCTACTGGGCCGTGGCCGTGGTGTTACTGCTGGAAAATACCGGACTGCCTGTGCCGGGCGAGACAGTTCTATTACTGGCCAGTTTCGTCGCTTATTCAAAGCACGAACTGCGGCTTCCATGGATCATTTTGGTGGGCACCGCTGCCGCCGCGTTGGGCGACAATCTGGGCTATCTGATCGGGCACTACGGTGGACGTCCGCTGCTCGATCATTACAAGAACTTTTTTCGCGTCCCCGGCGCAACTCTGGAACGCGGCGAAAAGCTTTTCGGCCGATACGGGCCGGTTACCATTTTCTTTGCGCGATTCGTCTTTGGAATGCGCGTGATTGCCGGCCCGTTGGCTGGGGTGCTACGCATGCCCTGGCGAAGGTTCATCGTGTACAACCTGCTGGGCGCCGGCCTCTGGGTGACGGTGATCTCGCTGATCGGGTTTTTCTTTGGCAGCCGGTGGGAATCTCTGATGCACTTCATGAGGGGCTTTGATCTCATCCTCGCGGGTGGGTTTGTGCTGGCAGGGTTCGTGATTTGGTGGTGGAACCGCCGCGGCATTTCGCGGCCCTGAGGCGCACCCGAACAGTCAACGCAGGCACAGATGGTTTCATTGCAGGCGCGATTATACTGTGCGGGTGTCGCGGCCGGCTGTCTGAAGCTCGCGATTGACTTTCAGCGGCAGCATCCGAGCCGAATTAGGACAAGGAGGATGTATGAAGAGAATAGGGTTTTTATTGATCCTGGTAACGCTTCTCCTCACTCTGGCTTTCACGGCAGCAGCGGCAGGACCGAAGGGCACTGTGGTTCCCGCATCTCCGGTGGTAGCGGCAACGCCGTCTCCGGAGGCGGCGCCCATGCGGCATCATCATATCCACGAGGCATTGGAATCGATGCGAGCGGCTCGACATCACTTGGAGAGTGCCGAGCATGATTTCGACGGCCATCGCGCGGAAGCGATCAAGCATCTGGACATGGCGATCCACGAAGCCGAGGAATGCGAACGGATGCCGTAGAGGGTGCGGTAAGAAAACTCAAAGGCAGCGTCCGCGGACGCTGCCTTTTTTGCGTCTGCCGAAGTCCTGGGGGGGGCGCCAATCGCCCGGCTTACTCGAGGCGGCGGGTATATCCGATCGAGGCGCCAACCCGCGCGACGTAGTCTGAACTGAACTGAAAGTTGTTGTGGATGAAGTAGAGATGAGCTTCGGGCCGGATGAAGAAACTGCGCCAGAAGTAATAGCGGATGCCTCCGCCGACGTGCCCCATGAGGTGATTGCTGTTGGTGTAGGTGGTGCACGCAACGTAATTGCAATTGTGGAATCGGTTATAGAAAACCAGGGTCTCGCCGCCAACGCCGGCCATGAATTCAGCATTGGATTTCTTGCTCAAGCGGGGCGCGAATACAGCGTTCACGTCGTAAAAAACAGGACGGAATCCCTGGTATCCGTTATAGAGAGCCTCCCGGTATCGTCCTGTAACTTCTGCGTTGAAACCGATGTGATTTTTGCGAATGAATCCGGCGCTGACGCTGGGAAAGGTTCCACCCCTCTCCGCTGGAGGGGGGTAAGCCTGGGAGATGCTGTTGCTCCCAGAGGAGAGGATCGTGCCGACACCAAGGGCAAGGTCAATTTGCTGGGAGTGAGCGACAGAGACAAACGAAAGAACGGCAAACGCGGCTAAAACGAGCGCGAACTTTCTCAATACGTCCCCCTTTAGTTTGTTCAGTCGCGGACTCACCGACGGAGAGGTGAGCTCCGGAGCAGGAACGGCGACAGCACAGGATTTTATCCCAGTCTTCACCCCGGCTGTCGGAACCGGCTGCACCGGATACCCAAATCTGCTGCCCCGGCAGAGTTAGTGGCCTATTCTGGACCGCCGATGGTGTACCCGATCGAGGCTCCTACGCGAACCACGTTATTGGAGCTGAACACGTCAGTGTTATTGAGGATGTGGTAGTAGTGAGCCTCGGGGCGGACAAAAACATGTCCGAACACGTAGTAGCGGAGGCCGGCGCCGATATCCACCAGGAAGTGATTGTTGCTGGTATAGCAGGAGCCGAAGACCAGGCAGTTGGTAGTCGCCTGGTACCCGTAGAAGCGAGTCGTCTGCCAGCCGATGCCGCCGAAGAGATCAGCGCCGACCTTCTTGCTCAGGCGAGGTTGGTACACGCCGTTGAAATCAAACAGGATAGGACGATAGAGCTGGCCGCCGTTTGCAGTGTCAAGGCCCTGCTTGGTTCTCCAGGCAGCCTCAAAGTTGAAGCCGACGCGTTTGTGGAAGATGACGTCGCCGCTGAGGTTGGTGTACAAGCCTCCTTTTTCCGGTCCGACGCAAGTAGAAAAATTACTGATGGAGCACGAGGATGACCCGGACGACAGCAGCGTGCCGAAGCCGAACATGGCGTCACCTTGCTGGGCGGTGGCAAAGTGAGTGAAGAAAAGGCAAGCAAGAACCGTTGTGAGGAGCGCGAACTTTCTCAAGAGGGACCTCCAATTAGTCAATTTGGGGCGGTGCGACCACCCGCCTGTCTTTGCATGTAAAAGGCGTGGGGCGTACCGATTGAAATCATAGTTTCTTACTGTTCTGAGATTCAACTGAGGGTGGCTTGGATGTAAGCAATTCCATTACTTACGCCCGCGCGCCTCTTTCCTGGCAAAGAAATCTAGCCGTTGAGACTTCGTAAGCCAGGCTACCTCCCACGGTTAAACCCAAGAAACTGCAAATGGTTGCGGCGAAAAAAGGTCCGGGCTCCGAGAGGGAGCCGGTTGCCCATTACTTTGTCTTTCCGCCGCCGCCCGCGCGGACATGGTCAAAGGCAATCGGCCCCCCGCCGAAGAAAACCAGCGCAAAAGCCAGGGCGGCCACTGCAAGGGGGAATTCGTATCCGCCATTTCCCATAAAGCCGTTATGCCAGTGATACTTCCAAATGGCTACCGCCATGTCGATACACAGGGCGAGGGCGGCTACGCGGGTAAACAGCCCCGCCAGGACGAGCAAGCCGCCAAAGAACTCGGCAAACGAAGAAACATAACCAGACCAGGCGGGCAGTCCCAGGCTGGCAACAAACTGGGCGTGGTGCTGGAGTCCGCCGAACACTTTTTGGTATCCGTGACCCACCATCACGGCGCCCAGGACCAGACGCATGACTAGAAGGGCGAGCGGTTGCAAACGATCAAGGTAGCGCACGAGGTTCCTCCCGGAGAGAGAGAAAAGCTTACCGCAAGCAGCGGCGGAGCGGAAAGAAGAAACGGTCACGTGATGCCCTGATTCGGATACACGAAACAGGCGGGGCGTGGGATGAGTCGAGGGTCCGCCTGCAATTGGACATTACAGGATCACAGAATCATTGCGCGGGATGCCAAAGTCTGATACCGTTTTTTTGCCCAGGATGCGGGTCTCTGGCGGCACGGGAAGCTGCTCGACAACGCATCGATATTTTTCCCTGCCTCAGAAGGCGCTTGAACCGCATCTGGCGAGTGTGCCTGCTTCCATCGGGCCAACCGAGCCGATGGGCGTGCCTTACTGCATTTCGCGAGTGCTGAGTTTCCGTGAAGGCTAAAGATTATAGTCCGATGAATTAGGAGGCTGTGATGAGTTTTCGGGTGATTAGCGAAGGTGTCCTGCGAAAGTTATTTTTTCTTTCCATCGTAATCGCTGCGCTTCCGGCACTTGCCTGGAGCCAGCACAATAAGCCGAGCTCCGCGCCAAAACCATCCGCGCCGGCTCAACACGCCAGCGCTCCTAAACCTTCCGCACCCTCGCATTCCAATGCATCCGGCGGACAGCACGGTTCCGCGCCCGGAGGCCAGCACAACTCGGCAGCGGGCGGGCAGCATGGTTCGAACATGGGGGGCCAGCACGGATCGAGTGCGAATAGCCAGCATGGTTCGGCGGCGAACGGACAACATGGCTCGGCGGCGAATGCTCAGCATGGTTCGGCGGCGAACAGCCAACACGGGTCGACGGCGAACGCGCAACATGGTGCTGCAGGCGGCCAGCATGGTTCGGCGGCGAACGGGCAACACGGTTCCACGGCGAACGCGCAGCATGGTGCTGCAGGCAGCCAGCATGGGTCGGCGGCCGCAGGACAGCACGGCGCGGCTCAGAAGGGAACGGGCGCCAAGGGCTCCGCCAACAGCATGAATGCCAAAGGTGCAGGCGGGAAAAATGCGGGCGGTGCAAACGCCAGAGGCTCGCACACTGCGCCAGGGAAACAGGTATCGCTGAAGGGCGGTGGCTCGGCGCACATTCGTCCCAACGGGCAAATCCGCTCCGTCAACCGGAACGGGATGCACATTCAACACGGAATGCACGGCGGGCGCACTGTGGTGAGCAATCGCAACGGCGTGCGCGTCGTAAGCAACGGGAGACGCGGCGGCTACACTCAGCGCGCCTATGTCACGCGAGGGGGTAGATCTTACTATTCGCGTACGTACTACTACAACGGCGGCTACCGATCGGGTGTGTATGTGGGCTACAACTATGGAGGATATCCCTATTATGGGTACTATCCTGCGGCCTATTACGGTCCGGCGTACTACGGGTGGGCCTATAACCCATGGCCCGCTCCAGTTGCTTATGGCTGGGGCTGGGGAGGAGCGCCGTGGTATGGCTACTATGGCGCCTACTACGAGCCGTATCCGGTATATCCGTCAGCGGCTTTCTGGCTGACTGATTACCTGGTGGCGGCCAGTCTGCAGGCGGCCTACGCAGCGCAGGCGGAATCCAACGAGGGCATATTGCGTCTGGACGCAGGCGACGGCTGGCTTGTGGCGAGTTTGCTAGCCGTTGTGCCTCCCGCAGGCTCCGAAGGGACGAAGCTCAGTCCGGATGTCAAGAAAGCCCTGGCGGAAGAAGTGAAGGTTGTGCTTGCAACAGAACAAGCCGAAGCAAAAACCAAGGGTTCCTCGGGAGGAGGAGCACCGGCCAGCAAGAACGAAGCGCCACCGGCGTTGGATCCCAAGTTCAAAACGTTCGTGGTTTCTTCTGACCTGTCTCTGGTAGCGGACGGGGATGAGTGCGCGCTGGCGGACGGCGACGTCATCGAGCGAACCACGGACACGCCGGATGACGACCGGAATATCAGCGTGAAAGTGGTCGCCAGCAAGAAGTCGGATTGCGCCATCGGCAAAGAAGGCCCTGTCGCAATGGACGATTTGCAGGAGATGTATAACCACTTCCGCGAATCGCTCAAAGACGGCATGGGCGAACTGGCCAAGAAGCAGGGAACAGGCGGCCTGCCGAAGTCCCCGGACACAACAACAACCGCAGGAGATGTGCCGGCTCCTGAGCCGGACAAGAATGCGGAGAAGACTCTGAAGGAGCAGCAGGCAGCTGCCGACCAGACCGAGTCGGAAGTAAAGCAAGAGGCAGGCTCCGGCGGCGGACAGTAAGCGCCCGACGGAAAGACGGATTGAAGATGGGAGTTCCCGGCCCGCGGTTGGGGGCTCCCTCTTCCAAATCCTGGCGGCGGGATTCCCATTTGCCGCAAATGGCAGGAACGATAAACAGGAGGATCTCCCCATGTGGCAGAAGTCGAATGCCTTGGTTCCGGTGATGGCACTGTTGGTGGCGGCGATCATTCCGTTGCCAGCCAATGCCCAGGCCCCCACTCTGCAGGAGCAACTGGCCGCGCAGTACAAGTCGGCAAAAATAGGATCGGACACGAGCGGATATTCCGTGGTTGAACCCGGCACGCTGCTGGCGATCCAAAAGGGCGGCATTCTGGGCGTACCGTATTCCGACAAGACGGTTCTCACCACGAAGTATGAGGGCGGTGCGGTGCACGGTCCCAACAGCGCATTGGTGGAAGGCCGAAAGCGTCTCCTGGGGCATTTTTCCCAGACCCAGTCGCAGGGGCAGACGACGCATCTTTTCGCGAAAGACGACAAGGTCTACCCTACCAACATTTCCGTTAGCGTGGAAAAGGACACGGTCACGATGGGCATCGTCGCCTGTGATACCTGCAACAAGACCGATCCGCCGACCTACAACAAGGCACAAGTGGTCTTCCAGTTCCCCAGAGGTTCTTTAGCTAAAGCCGGCGCGGGCGAAGTGGAAGACACCATCGGGCAGTTGCTCGCCATCAGCAATGACGACGCGCAGGGCGGAGACCAGGGCGGGCAGGGAAACGGGGATCAGGGCGGCGACCAGGGGCAGCAAGGCGGCGGACAGGGCCAGCAGCAGCAACAGCAGGCTGAGCCGCAGAGCATTGAGAAGGGGATGACCACGGACCAGGTCGAGGCGGCCGTGGGTAAACCGGATAAGATCGTCAACCTCGGCGCCAAGAAGCTCTACATCTACAAAGACATGAAGGTGACGTTTATCGCCGGCAAGGTGGCCGACGTTCAGTAGGGCCGGTAGAAGTCCTAAGGTTGGTCGCGAATCCGGACGGGCTTTTTGTTTTGGTCTACTGCCATCCGCACGTGCGCCCGTTCGGTTCACTATTACTGCCCCCGAGAGGACTAAAGTAAAACTTGACGTTTTCTTGCGGTTTCAAGGGAATTTTTCCGCTTCCTCGTTGACTGGCCCTCCCGGCTCCGTCATAATTGCGCAACTTGGCCGGAGGGCGGTTTCGTAGCCCTCTGTGCTCTGGCCGTCCCGCAAAGACTGATGGCCAGCCCTACCCCGTCGTTGGCGTTTTGAGTTCTTGGGCCGAATCTTGTTTCTTGGGCCGAACCCTTGGTAGGTAAAGGTTATGAAATGCGGATACTCGAAATTCGCGCTGTCGCTGGTTCTTTGTTTGTTTCTGGGAACACTTCTGGGAGAGGCTCAAAAACGGAGTGGCTCCGCCGCCCTCCAACCCAATGAAGGTGGCGCTGTTGAAGTGGTACGAGGCCGATGTGGTGGCACAGTTCCCAGTGGGCACCCAACCCTATGGCGTGTGCTTTGACGGAGCCAATATTTGGGTCGCTAACTTTGCTAGTGCGAGCGTCAGCAAGCTGCGGGCCAGCGACGGTGCTACTCTCAGCACATTCTCCCTTCCCGGTACGGCGCCTATCGGCGTCGCATTTGATGGGGCCAATATCTGGGTGACCAATAACGGGGGCAGCAACGTTTCAAAGTTGCGCGCCAGCGATGGCAAGGTTCTGGGAACCTTCACCGTGGGCAGGTCGCCGTGGTGGCTGGCATTTGATGGCGCAAACATCTGGGTGGCGAACTATGGGGATGGGATTACAAACAGTACGGTCTCAAAGCTGCGAGCCAGCGACGGCAAGTTGCTAGGAACCTTTACGGTAGGCATCTCGCCGATCGGGGTCGCCTTTGACGGTAGCAATGTCTGGGTGACGAACTACGGCAGCAGCACCGTGAGCAAACTGCGAGCCTCAGATGGAACTGCGATGGGAACGTTCACTGTAGGCTTCAACCCACTTGGCATTGCGTTCGACGGGTCGAACATGTGGGTGGCGAATCGTAATGACAGCACAGTGAGCAAGTTGCGCGGAAGCGACGGCAAAGTCCTGGGGACATACAGCTTGGGCATCAGCTCACCGTACGGGATAGCCTTCGATGGAGCGAATATCTGGGTTGCAGGGGACACATTCGTGCAGGAGCTACGGGCCAGCGATGGGGTAATACTCTTTCAGTTCTTTCCGCCCAGCCCTCTGACCGGCATCGCCTTCGACGGAGCCAACTTGTGGGCCTCGGAATTGGACCGTAACGGCATCTCGAAGTTTTAGGCAGCGTGAGCTTAATTTGGAATTCAAGGAGCGATCTTACCAGTCAGGATGACAGTTAAAGAGCCCCCACTTCTCGCACAAAGGACGCGCGAGAGATGGCGCTCCCAAGAGTCCGGCTTCCCGGGTTTGACGAGCGCCGTTCGCAGGCATCTAACTTCCTACAAAATAGGTACTTCGCCGGGCGATATAGTACCTTCGTACCGTCTGTAGTACTTCGGTTACTTCTCTGGAGTGACCGGGTGTCGACCGCCACAGAGCCCCATTCTGTAGTATGAGGCGCGCCAGCTTCTACAAGATATAGAAATACTACGCAACTCGCCAATTTCTTCTTTCCAGAAAAACCCTAAAAAAGCCCGAAAACCACGCAAATTCGCTTGGACGCGGGGTTTTTCGCGGTTGATATATGCTCGGGACACCGAAAGCCCTGCATACAAGCGTTGAGGGCTGGAAGGTCTCTGGCAAATCCGCAGTGTGGAGAAAGAGCGCGGAGAATGTGCCGGAGGGCAAAGGAACTATGGCCGACTCGCGAGAAGTGATGAACATTCGCCAGGCGTCGCAGTACCTGGGAGTGAGTCCGGACACGCTCTACAAGTACGTAGGGGAGCAGAAGATTCCCGCATTCAAGCTGGGCAACCGCTGGCGCTTCAAGAAGTCGAAGCTGGACCAGTGGATGGAAGAGAAGTCGTCGCAGATGGAACCGCGGGCGAAACACAAACCGAAGGCGGCGAGTAAAGCTGCCGGGTCATTGTAAGCAGTGCAAGGCCGGGAGCGAGAGGCTCTCGGGACAGCCGGCGGGACGCCGGCGCTACAAAACCAGCCGGCAGAAACGCCGGCGCTAAAAAGGTGGACACATGTTCGGAATGGGAGCGAAGACGATCGTAGGTCTGGATGTGGGCTCTTCCAGCATCAAGGCAGTGGAGTTGAAAAAGAAGGGTGGGCAGATTGAAGTTGCGCACCTGGGGCTGGAGCCGCTGTCTTCTGACATCGTGGTGGACTCGATGATTGTGGATTCCGGCACGGTATCGACCGCGATTTCAAAACTGTTTGCCGACTGCCAGATCAAGACCAAGGCTGTGGCCACGGCGGTGAGCGGGCACTCGGTGATCGTCAAGAAGATTTCGCTGCCCTCGATGAGCGATCAGGAACTGGCCGAAACCATCGAGAAAGAAGCCGCACAGCACATTCCCTTCGATCTGACTGACGTGAATCTGGACTACCAGATTTTGTCCGAAGAAGCGGGCAGCCCGCAGATGGATGTGCTCCTGGTGGCGGTGAAGAAGGACAAGATTTTGAACTACACCAACGTACTCTCGATGTCGGGCCGCACTCCGGCTATCGTGGATATCGATTCATTGGCGCTGCAGAACTGCTACGAGTACAACTACCAGCCGGCGCCGGCCCAGGTGGTGGCGCTTTTGAACCTCGGCGCCAGCGTGATGAACATCAACATCGTAAAGGGCACGACGCCGTTGTTCCCGCGCGACGTCAGCGTGGGCGGACATCAGTACACAGATTCGCTGCAGAAGGAGCTGGACCTGAACTTCGACGACGCCGAAAGGCTGAAGCTGGGAGAAAAGGTCGGCACGGTCAGCGAAGACGCAAAGACGCCGATCCTGCAGCAGGTAACCGAAATCATCGTGCTCGAAATTCAGAAGACGTTCGACTTCTTCCGGGCCAGCGCGGCCGGCGAGCACATCGAGAAGATCTATCTGGCCGGCGGGTCGTCGAAGGTGCCGGGGCTGATGGAAGCGTTGCGGCAGGAATTTTCCATGCCGGTCGAGTTGTTGAATCCGTTTCAGCGTGTACTGCCACCTACGCAAGGACCGGGGGTGGAGCTGGTGGAGCAGAATCCGGGCCAACTGGCGGTTGCAGTAGGTTTGGCCCTGAGGAGCTTTGAATCCCTATGATCAGAATCAATCTACTGGAATCATCCAAAGGGAAAAACAAGCGGGGCGGCGGCGGTCCAGCGATG
>JBAVAV010000661.1:0-2003 GCA_049585895.1 Candidatus Sulfotelmatobacter sp.
GTAACACTGACCGCGACCACCCCAAACCCCTTCAGGCTTACCACCTGCGGGCTATTACTGGCGTTGTCAGTAATCTTTAGAGTGCCGGAACGCGAGCCGAGAGCCGAGGGCGTGAAGGTAACGGAAATTAAGCAGCTCGCGCCCGCGCGAAGGGTTGCCGGGCTAATCGGACAGGCGCTGGTTTCGACGAAGTCCGACAAGCTGCTGGTGATGCTGGTAATGGTAAGCGGCGTGCTTAATCCATTCTTGAGAGTAATTTGTCTGGATCCGGCTGTGGTGTTAAGAACCTGATTCCCAAAAGCCAACGTCGAGGGCGATACCGTCACCGTTTGCGAGAACGCTATAAGACTGGTCGACGCGAAAAATAATATGGTGGCGAGGCCGACACGCGCGGGTCTTGAGGTAGGGGGCACAGTTTACCTTTCGAGCGGTTCTTCTTCAGATTTCCCGCATGGTCAGACGTGAAAGAAATATCTGCCAAGCCTGACGCCAAGAAAGCCTGAGGCTAACTCTTAACTTGCATTTTGCGCACTTTACCTTTTCGGATCCGAGAACACAAATCTGTCAGAACCGGTTGACGGACACTCGATGCCCATCGCAGAACTCTGATTCGACTGCCTAGTCCACAGTCTCGACAAAGAAGGCTGGAGGCAACACCGAAATCGCGCCCGAGATGTTCACGGATCCTTGTTGCGAGCCGGTTGTATAAGAGATGGTGGCCCTACCGTTGGTTCCAGTAATGACAGTGCCGTTGGAGGAAAAGCTTCCACCAGCTCCGTTATCCGAGAACGTAACGCTCGCTCCCGTGATGAGGTTCATGTACTGGTCCTTTACAACAACCACTAATGGGTTGGGCAGCAAGGTGTAAGGCGGCGCAAACTGGTGATTTCCGGACACGTAAGAGACGGAAGCCGCCGGCCCGGCCAGCGCCTTCTCGCTGGTTGTCACATGGACGCTGGAGGCGGTTGCTGTGACGCTAATGCTGTTTGATGCCTTGGTGGGCAGCGAGTAACCCACCGATGCACGCCCGTTCGAGCCGGTATTCACCGGGTTGGGCGAAAAAATTCCGCCCGCGCCCCCATCGCTGAAAGTAATGGACAAGCCGGAAATATAATTGCCGTAGGAGTCCTTGGCCGCAACCACGATAGGCTGAGGCAGGGTGGTGCCGACAGGACCGCTCTGGGACCCGCCCGAAACCAGCGAAAGTTTCCCGATCGCTCCGGAGGTTGCGCTGGCACTGAAAGTCGTCGACACCGCGGTCGCACCCGAAACCGTGAGAGTGTACGTGCCGGTTTTCGAGGGGAGAGTGTAGGTGGTCGAGAAGTTTCCATTGCTGTCTGTAGTTCCCTGAGGAGTGCCGAATGTTCCCCCAGCATTGGAGTCGCTAAAGCTGACGGGCACGCCCACGGCGGGCTTCCCGGTATAGGCGTTAGTGGCTGCCACCGTCAGCGGCAGCGGCAAAGTGGTTTTGACCTTCCCCCCCTGCTTGTTTCCTCCGTTCGGCTTCAAAGGATAGAGCAGGCCATACACCAGCAACTGACTCTGGGTTGCGGCATACACTTTCCCGTTAGCGACGGTAGGAGTTCCATATTTCGCGACGTTTCCCAGGGTGTCGCGCAGGTTTGCCGCCTGATCCGTGTCGTAGAGTTCGTTTGCCAGGTTGGTGGCATCGTAAGCGCGCAAAGTTCCGTTGAGTTGCGTCCAGCTCCCGGAACCCCACGTGATGCTCCACGCGATTCCGTTGCTGGTGCCATTCGAGGAGATCGACACCGATCCCTCTCCAGAGTACGCGCCTGTCGTCTGTGATGAAGGCAAGCTCCCCAGCGCGAGGCCTGTCCCGTTATTAGTGATCGGATAAGCAAGCAGGGGAGCGATGGCACCGGGGAAGTAGAGGGTGTTATTCCAGTACGAAGGAGAACCGAAGCCGCAGGTCTTGATCCCATTGACTTTCACGCAAGCGGTGAGCGTTGTAGGCGGAGGCACATCCTGCACAATGTTGGTAT